>NZ_JBVVQU010000046.1:0-57454 GCF_055811555.1 Mesorhizobium sp. WSM4813 | reverse complement strand
CGATTGATGGTGGCGTTCCACGGCGCCCCCCTCTGTCCTGCCGGACATCTCCCCCACTTGGGGGGAGATTGGCCGTCGGCCCGGCTTTCGCCAATTGCCAACGTTGCAAAGATGAGCGGGGCGCCCGAGCTTCCAATCTCCCCCCTTGTGGGGGAGATGTCCGGCAGGACAGAGGGGGGCGCGAAGGAACTCCACGTTTCGCCTTGCCACCAACAAGGGACCGCATCGTAATGTGGTCCCTTTTCCTGCGCGATATCCGCCTGAGTATCCGTGCCGGCGGCGGGGCGCTGACCGGCGTGATCTTCTTTCTCGCCGTGATCGCCACGATCCCTTTCGGCGTCGGACCGGACCTCAATTTGCTCGCCCGCATCGGCCCGGCGATCCTGTGGATCGGCGCCTTACTCGCTTGCCTGCTCGGTCTCGACCGATTGTTTCAGGCCGACCGGGAAGACGGCTCGCTCGATCTTCTGGTGCTCGGCAACGACCGGCAGATGCTGGCGCTGACCGTGCTGACAAAATGCCTGGCGCATTGGGCGGGAAGCGTGTTGCCGCTGGTCATCGCGGCACCCTTGCTCGGCCTGTTCATGAATATGGAGCCGATCGGCATCGGCGCCACGGCGCTGACCCTTCTGGTCGGCACGCCGGCGATCACATTCATCGGCGCTGCGGGTGCGGCGGTGGCGGTGGCGCTGCCGCGCGGCGGGCTGCTGATCTCGGTGCTGGTGCTGCCGCTGACCATTCCCGTGCTGATCTTTGGCGTCTCGGCAAGCTATGGCGCGGTGGCGAACCCCGATCCGTTCCTGCAGCCTTTCCTCATTCTGGCCGCGCTGACCTTGTTTCTTGCCGTGCTGGGGCCGGTTGCGGCAGCGCTGGCGCTGCGCCATGGAGCGGACTAAATTAGACGGCCGCTTGACGTCAAAGGCTGCGGCGCTGCTGTCGATTGCGAAGCCGATGGCGCAAGGTTAAGGGAAGGCATGTTCGAACGAAGCGAGATGGTCCGGCTGAAAGGTTTTGCACTGGAGGAGCGACCCATATGAGCGCGCATGCGCTCTATGTGACCGCTGCCTATGCCATCACGGCCGTGGTGCTGGCCGGGCTGATCGGCTGGATCCTGTTCGACCAGCGGGCACGCAAGAAAGATCTCGCCGAGCTGGAAGCATCCGGGGTGCGGCGGCGCTCCGACAAGCCGGGAAAATCATGAGCATGGAAACGGAAACGCCGGCGCGCGGGCGGCGCCTGATCGTGCTTTTGCCGTTGGTGATTTTCCTTGGGCTGGCGGGGCTGTTCCTGACGCAGTTGCTGTCCGGTCGCGACACGTCGGAAGTGCCATCGGCGCTGATCGGCCTGCCCGCCCCGCAGACCAATCTGCCGGCGCTGGAGGGTATGAATTTGCCGGGGCTCGATTCCAGCCAGTTCGCCGGCAAGGTCACGCTGGTCAACGTCTTCGCGTCGTGGTGCGGGCCATGCCGGGACGAACACCCGGTGCTGCTGGCGCTGTCGCAGGACAAGCGCTTCGTCATCGCCGCGCTCAACTACAAGGACCAGCCGGAAAACGCCCGCCGGTTCCTCGGCGATCTCGGCAATCCGTTCCAGGCGATCGGCGTCGACGCGGCAGGGCGCGCGGCGATCGACTGGGGCGTCTACGGCGTGCCGGAAACCTTCGTCGTCGGCAAGGACGGCAAGATCGCCTACAAGCATGTCGGCCCGCTGACGCCAAGCTCCGCACAGACGCTGCTTTTGCCGGAGATCGAGAAGGCGCTGGCCGCGCCGGGCTGAGACACCGGAAACGCGATGGACGAACGAGACATCCGCGACCATTTTCGGGCTCAGGCGAAAGCCTGTGATGGACTTGGGTCGCCGTTCACCGCGAATTTATGCTGTGCGCTGGCCAAGGTTCTCGACGCAAGCACCAGGACCGGGCAGGCGGTGCTCGGCTGGCCGGGCGACGCGCGCGCCGACGGCCTCGCATTGCGGGTGTGCGGTGCGCTGCATGCGTTGGTCCTGACGGGTGCCAGTGAGCGACTGGCACTGATCTATCCGCCCAACCAGACAACCGAATCCGAGATCGCGGCGGTGCTGCCGGAGGCAATTGCGCTATCCGACGAGCGGATCGTCGCCGGCCTCGCCGGCGCGCCGCAGACCAATGAAATCGCCCGGTCGGCGATGCTGCTGCCGGGATTTCTGACGGTGGCGCGGGAAACCGGCCTGCCGCTGGATCTGTGCGAGATCGGCGCCAGCGCCGGGCTCAATCTCCTGTTCGACAGCTTTCACTACCGCTACGGCGATGCCGAGTGGGGATACCCGACCTCCCCCGTCCGGTTGGCGCCGGAGGTGCGCGGCCTCGCTGTGCCGCTTGGTGGAGCGATCGACGTCCGCCATCGCGCCGGCTGCGACATCGCGCCGGTCGATGTCGCCGACGCAGCGGCGCGGGTACGGCTTCGGTCTTACGTCTGGGCCGATCAGATGGCACGGCTGGCCCGGCTCGACGCCGCGCTGTCACTTGCCGAAAAGTTTCAACCGCTGCTTGTCAAAGCGGACGCGGCGGATTTTGTCGAGAAGGCACTGGCCGCACGGCAGCCGGGGAGCGCCTTCGTGCTCTATCATTCGATCATGTGGCAATACCTGCCGCGGGTGACCAAGGATGCCATCACCGCCACGCTGGAGCAGGCCGGCAGAGAGGCCACGGCCGTTGCGCCTATCGCAAGGCTGAGGATGGAGCCGCGCGATCCCACGAAGCGGTGGGCGGTACTCAGCCTCACTCTATGGCCCGGCGGCGAGACACGCCGCCTGGCCCATTGCGATTACCACGGCCGCTGGATCGAATGGATTGGCTAGGCCGATCGAACAGTTCTGGTTGCGCATGGTCTCGTCCGAAAAGTCTGCAACTTTTTGCTGCGCCGACCTTCGTTCGGGATCATGCGTCCGCCTCAGCCGTAGATCTGCTTGTGGACCTGGTAGAGCATTTCGCTGCGGTCGGCGCGCATGTCGGCCAGATCGCGGCTGGAAAAGGAGTCGATTTCGGCGATGAGGCGGTTGTATTGCCGGCGCTTGGCGATGCTGGTGCGAGCGCGGCTCATGAGGCTGTCGAGAATCATAGCGAGGTTCCTTCTGTGCCGCATTGTTGCGGCAGGTTGTTCCTCCCTGATCGATATGGAGCATGACATAGTTATGGTGCATTGCAAAAGAAGATGTTGCAATGCACCATTGCACTGGACGCATAGCCGGTTAACCGGGCTGGAAGCCTTCATTCGGCCCCGTGATTTGAGCAAGGGCGGCCTTGCCGCGGTTTGCCTCGATCCCCTCAAGATGCGGTGAGACCGTATCAACGATCTTGCCATATCGATCGCCGGCTGGCTTGATCGCGCCGGCACTAACGATTTGCATGACTGGGAGGAACCATGGCCGCCGAAGACTACGAAATTCTCGATCCACGCTTTGCGCGGCTGTTCAACGGCAATGCGCAGGTGGACAGGCTGTTCACCGGATGCCGGTGGGCGGAAGGGCCGGCCTGGTTTGCGGCCGGCCGCTATGTGGTGTGGTCCGACATCCCCAACAACCGCATGCTGCGCTACGACGAGACCGACGGCAGCGTCAGCGTGTTCCGCCAGCCGTCGGGCAATTCCAACGGCAACACCGTCGACCGGCAAGGCCGGCTGGTCACTTGCGAGCATTCGGGCCGCCGGGTCAGCCGCACCGAGCACGACGGCTCGATCACCACCATCGCCGACAAATGGCGCGGCAAGCGGCTGAACTCGCCCAATGATGCGGTGGTCAAGTCCGACGGTTCGATCTGGTTCACCGACCCGACCTACGGCATCGATACGGATTATGAGGGCGACAAGGCCGAGAGCGAGATCGGCGCCTGTCATGTCTACCGGGCCGATCCCGGCACCGGCGAGATCGACGCGGTGATCACCGACATGGTCAGGCCCAACGGGCTTGCCTTCTCGCTCGACGAGAGCAAGCTCTATGTCGTCGACACCGGCCGCACGCATGGCGCGCAGAATCCGGCGCATATGCGGGTGTTCAATGTCGACGAGGGTGGCAAGAAGGTCTCCGGCGGAAAGGTCTTCGCCGACTGCACGGCCGGCCTGTTCGATGGTTTCAGGCTCGATGACCAAGGGCGGATCTGGACCAGTGCCGCCGATGGCATCCATTGCTACGATCCGGACGGGACGCTGATCGGCAAGATCAAGGTGCCGGAAGTCGTCGCCAATTGCGTGTTCGGTGGCAACAAGCTGAACTGCCTCTACATCGCCGGCACGACCTCGCTCTACATGGTCCGGCTGATGGTCAACGGCGCAAAGACATTTTGAGCGGCCGCCAAGCAATGGAGGACATTGCTATGCCTTCTCGGGCGGATCGCGCCGAGCAGATTTTACCACATGGTGTGTTTGTATTCTTCGTCCAGCCAGCGGTCGGTCGCCTCGGCCGAGTCGGCGAGCGCCAACTGGTCGCGCAGGATCTGGCCGAGCGTCGGCAGCGTCGCGCGGTCGTACCAGGTTTCGGGCTTCCACAGATCGGAGCGCATGAAGGCCTTGGCGCAATGCATGTAGGCGGCCTTCACCGTCACCAGGACGACGCTTTGCGGTTCCTTGCCGTCGACGGCGAGCCGCTCGCGCAAAGCCGCATCGATGGTGATGCGGGCATCGCCGTTGACACGCAGCGTCTCGTTCATGCCCGGGATGAGGAAGAGCAGCCCGACGGATGGGTTGAGAAGAATGTTCTCCAGCGTGTCGAGCCGGTTGTTGCCGGGCCGGTCGGGGATGGCGATAGTCTTCTCGTCAAGCACGGCGGCGAAGCCCGGTCTGTCGCCCTTCGGCGTCACATCGGCATTGCCGGCACCGTCGGAGGAGCCGATCAGCACGAAAGGGCTTTTGCCGATGAAGGAACGGCTGTGGCCATCCAGCGCTTTCAGTTCCTTGCGGATCGAGCCGTCGGTCGGCCGAGGCGTCTTGTAGATCGTTCTCAGCTCTTCGCGCGTGGTGACGAATTCCATGCCCTCTCCTAACCGTTACTTGCCGGCCTTCTCTTCGTTTCCGGTCTTGCCTTCCAGCGAATGGCGCATGATCAGCGGCATCTGGCTGAAGGTGAAAAGAAGCGTGATCGGCATGATTCCCCAGACCTTGAAGGTAACCCAGGCGTCGGTGGAGAAATTCCGCCAGACCACTTCGTTGACAAGGGCCAGAAACAGGAAAAACAGGCCCCAGCGGAAGGTGAGTTTCTTCCAGCCCTCGGCATCAAGGCTGAACGCCGAATCGAAGACGTAGCCGAGCAGCGATTTGCCGAAGAACAGGCCGCCGAGCAGCACGCTGCCGAACAGCATGTTGACGATGGTCGGCTTCATCTTGATGAAGATGTCGTCCTGCAGATAGAGCGTCAGCGCGCCGAAGACGAAGACGACGACGCCCGACACCATCGGCATGATCGGCAAGGTGCGGGTGAGCAGCCAGGAAGCGGCCAGCGCGATCGCGGTCGCGGCCATGAACAGGCCGGTAGCGACGAAGATCGGCCCGCCGAATTCGGCCAGCGCCGGAAATTTCTGCGCCAGCCACGCGCCGCGGGCGTTGGCGAAGAAGAACACCATCAATGGGCCGAGCTCCAGCACCATCTTGAGCAGCGGATTGACGCCTTCCTTCTTCTGTTTCTGCGGGTCGGACGGGTCGCGTTCGAGGATGCGCGGGTTCATTGGCTTTCCTTCTTGCGCATGATCCTGTCCAAAAAGTCTGCGACTTTTTGGGATCATGCTTGTTATGCCACTCCAGCGATCGCCCTGGCGAACTCGCTTGCGGAGAAAGGTTCGAGGTCGTCGACCTGTTCGCCGACGCCGATGAAATAGACCGGCAATTTGTGCTTTGCCGCGATCGCCACCAGAATACCGCCGCGTGCCGTGCCGTCCAGCTTGGTCATCACCAGGCCGTTGACGCCGGCGACATTGCGGAAGATCTCGACCTGGTTGAGCGCGTTCTGGCCGGTGGTGGCGTCGACCGTCTGCAGCACGGTGTGCGGCGCCTCCGGATCGAGCTTGCCCAGCACCCGGACGATCTTTTCCAGTTCCGCCATCAGTTCGGTCTTGTTCTGCAGCCGCCCGGCGGTGTCGATGATCAGCACGTCGGAGCCGGCTTGCTTGGCCTGTTCGAAGGCGTCGTAGGCAAGACCTGCCGCATCGGCGCCAAGCTTCGAGGCGATGACCGGCGACTTGGTGCGCTCGCCCCAGATCTTCAACTGCTCGATCGCCGCGGCACGGAACGTGTCGCCGGCTGCGAGCATCACCGACAGGCCGCCATCGGTCAGCTTTGCCGCCAGCTTGCCGATGGTCGTGGTCTTGCCGGTGCCGTTGACGCCGACGACAAGGATGACATGCGGCTTGTGGCTGAGGTCGAGCTCCAGCGGCAAGGCGACATGGGTCAGTACCTTCTCCACCTCGGTCGCCATGATGGCGCGGACTTCCGTCTCGGAGACGTCCTTGCCGTAGCGGCTGGCGGCCAGCGAATCGGTGATGCGCAACGCCGTCTCCATGCCGAGATCGGCGCGGATCAGCACGTCCTCCAGATCCTGCAGCGTGTCTTCGTCGAGCTTGCGCTTGGTGAAGACGCCGGCGATGTTGCCGGACAGTTCCCGGGAAGAGCGGGCAAGCCCCTCCTTCATGCGCTGGAACCACGAGCGTTTCGGTGCTGGTTCCGGCGCCTTCTGCGGCTCGGCTCTCTGCTCGACCTTCCTGGTGACGGTGACCTTGCCGGGAGCGGGCTTTGCCTCCGGCGATGGTTGCGGAACGGGCTCTGGCTCTGGTGCGATCTCGGCAAGCATCGGCTTCGCCTCGACCGGCGCAGGTTGGCGAATGGGGGGCGGGATTTCGGCTGACGGCGCCTCAGGCGCTGCTGAGAGGGTCTCGGCGGGCGGTGCGGTATCTTGCGCAGGTTCGCGCTGCCCCTCACCCTTACCCGCTCCCCGTAAAGGACGGGGAGAGGGGGGCGTCAGCGTCGGAGCTTCTTCTTTGCCGCTTTCAAGAGGAGGCTCGGCGTGACGATCAGCACCCTTCTCCCCGTCACTATACGGGGAGAAGGTGCCGGCAGGCGGATGAGGGGCAGCGCCACGTTCGGCTGACGGAGGCTCAGTCTGGACGATCTCTGGCTGGGTCGGCCCTGGCTCAGGGATTTCCTCCGGCTCAGGCTCCGGAGCTGGCTCGCGAACGACGGGAGCGGCCTCTGACGCCGGCTGTTCGGCAGGCGCCCCTGGCTCCTCAACCGGAGCAGGCTCCGGCTGGATTTCCGGCGCGGGGGAAATGATCGGAGCGGGCTCGGCCTCTTCAACCGGCGCCGGCAGCGGCGCGGGCGGCGCTTCCGCCTTGACCGGTGGCGGAGGCGCAGCTTCTGCCTCGGGCCGGGGCTCTTCGCGTTTCAAAAATTCCGGAACAGTCTGTTCGGCGGCCGGCTTCAGCGCCTCCAGCGCATCCCATTTGATCGGCGGCAGGGGTGCTGACTCATCGATCCGCTCCTCGACCACTTCCTTCTTGCCGAACGAAAATATCTTCTTGAGAAAACCAGCCATGTTCCTGCGTCTCAGGCGGCGCGGGCGGCAAGCGGCGCCGCGATCAGCCGGGCGCCGTCATGGGCGGCGATGTCAGCCTCAACGATTTCGCCCGGCGCGCCCGCGGAGATCGTGGCAAGCGTAAACCCTTCGGTGCGGCCGAGCCCGTCGCGCTCGACCAGGATCGACTGGCGTGTTCCGGCGAGTGCGGCGAGGTGGCTGATATAGGCGGCCTCCCCGGCGGCGCGCAGCCGTGCCGCACGCTGCTTGACCACCTCGCGGCGAAGCTGCGGCATGCGCGCGGCGGGGGTGCCTTCGCGCGGCGAAAACGGGAAGACGTGGAGATGCGTCAGCCCGCATTCCTCGACGATCTCCAGCGATTTTTCGAACATGGCGTCCGTCTCGGTCGGGAAGCCGGCGATGATGTCGGCGCCGAAGACGATACCGGGACGCAATTTGCGCAAATCCTCGCAAAAACGGATCGACTGATCTCGGTTGTGCCGGCGCTTCATCCGCTTCAGGATCATGTCGTCACCCGCCTGCAGCGACAGATGCAGATGCGGCATCAGCCGAGGTTCGGTGGCAATGGCGTCGAGCAGATCGTCGTCAGCCTCGATCGAATCGATCGAGGAGAGGCGCAGGCGTTTTACGTCAGGCACCTGCTTCAGGATTGTCTTGACCAATTTGCCGAGTTTCGGGCTGCCCGGCAGGTCGGCGCCGAAACTGGTCATGTCGACGCCGGTCAGCACGATCTCGGCATAGCCATTGCCGCTCAGCCGCTTAACCTGTTCGACCACGGCGCCCATCGGCACCGAGCGCGAATTGCCGCGGCCATAGGGGATGATGCAGAAGGTGCAGCGGTGGTCGCAGCCGTTCTGCACCTGGACGAAGGCCCGCGCCCGGCCTTCGATGGCATCGACCATGTGGCCGGCCGTCTCGCGTACCGAAAAGATATCGTTGACGCGAGCCTTTTCGGTATCGTTGACGCCGAAATCCGGCAGCGCGCGATAGGAATGCGCCTTCAGCTTTTCCTCGTTGCCGAGGACGAGATCGACCTCGTCCATGGCGACGAAATTCTGCGGCTCGGTCTGCGCGGCGCAGCCGGTGACGATGATGCGGGCCTGCGGGTTCTCGCGGCGGGCCTTGCGGATCGACTGTTTTGCCTGGCGCACCGCCTCGCCGGTCACAGCGCAGGTGTTGAAGATGATGGCGCCGCCTTCCAGCGCGCCAAGGCCGGCGCTTTCCGCCTCTCGCCGCATCACCTCGGATTCGTAGGTGTTCAGCCGGCAGCCGAAGGTAATGACGTCAACACCTTTAGGAAGAGTCGGACCTTTGGGAAGAGTGGGACCCCTGGAAAGAACGGGACCCTTGTTGGCAAGAGGAGCCATCAGGCGGCGCTTTCGGTGTCGCGGGCCCACACGCCGGCCGACGGGTCGAAGCTGCCGGAAAATTCCCATTCGGCGGTGCCGGTGAGAACGACGTGGTCGTCGTCGCGCCATTCGACATGCAAGGAGCCGCCGCCGGGCGTCACCAGAGAGACGCTGCGTCCGGTCCGCCTGGTGCGCGCGGCAGCGACGACGGCGGCACAAGCCGCCGTACCGCAGGCCTTGGTCAGGCCGGCGCCGCGCTCCCAGGTGCGGATGACCATCGTCTCGGGCGAGGTCACCTGTGCGATGGTGATGTTGGCGCGTTCGGGGAAGATCGGGTGACTTTCGAGCAGCGGGCCGAAGCGGTCGAGCTCGTAGGACCAGACGTCGCGGTCGACCCAAAAGATGGCGTGCGGATTGCCCATCGACACGACCGAAGGCGAGTGCAGCACAGGCGCATCGATCGGGCCAATCTGCAGCTCGATCATGCGGGTGTCACGGAATTCCTCGGCCAGCGGAATATCCTGCCAGCCGAAACGCGGCTTGCCCATGTCGACCGAGATCAGCCCGTCGGCATGTTCTTCGGCGTTGAGGATGCCGGCGACCGTCTGGAAGGCGAATGTCTTCTGGCCGGTCTCGGCAGCAAGTGCCTGCACCACGCAGCGCATGCCGTTGCCGCAGGCCTGCGCGCCGGTTCCGTCGGAATTCAAGATGTCGATGTAAAAAGCGGTGCCCGGCGTCCTGGCGTCGTGGATCGCCATGATCTGATCGAATTTCGTCGCGGCATCGGCATTGAGCGCAAGGGCGGCAGCCGGCGTCACCCGATCGGCGCGACCGCGCATGTCGGCAACGATGATCTCGTTGCCGATGCCGTTCATCTTGGCGAAGGGGGCGGTGCTTGCCATGGATTGAAAGGTCTCATGCCGGTTTGGCGCCTATATGGCGGATACCGGCCGAAATTACCAGTGTGCGGACGCGTCGGAGCGACGTGTGTCCCTTGGACGCACAAAGCACGCGCTGACACTTTGAACGGGCGCATCGTGCTTTCCGAGAATCGATTCCGATTTTTCGGGCCGATGCGTCTAACGCGCGTCGCGTTTGAACGGATTCATACGACGCGCTTAAAGCTCTTGTTTTTATGCATGTCGTTATCGCAAAACCGCTGCGCACTTTTGCGCGACATGTATTAGGCCACCGCGAAGACGCCAAGCATGACCAGCAGGAAGATGATCAGCACGATGCCGATGAGGATACGGGCGCCGGTGGCGGCGGCTCCGGCCAATGCCGGCATGCCGAGCAGGCTGGCTGCGGCCGCGATAATCAGAAGAATGACAATCCATTTGATCATGGGGAAATCCCTCGCAGCCGACGGTTGTGGATGACTACCAACGCGTTTACGACGGCCCGAGTTCCCGTGCGCCGCGAAGCCGGTCGCCTGTCTAGAGCGCCGGCACGTCCCAGACCTCGCCGGGACGCAAGGCGCGAAAGCGTTCATGCGGGACACCTTGATCGTCGAGGGCCTCGCCGAGCTTTCTGGCCGGCTCGTCGATCGGCTCGTTGGTGAGCCGGAACGTGCCCCAATGGCAGCCGGCGGCATAGGCGGCGTTGCACAACAGCATGCCTTGCACCGCCTCCTCCGGGTTCTGGTGGTGCGGCGCCATGAACCAGCGCGGCTCGTAGGCGCCGATCGGCAGGATGGCGAGGCGGAAGCCGCCGTGCCTTTCAGCCATCAGCCGGTAGTTGATGCCGTCGTGGAAACCGGTGTCGCCGGCGAAATAGATCTTTCCGCCCGGCGTCTCGACCACAAAACCAGCCCACAGCGCCATGCGCCGGTCGCGGGTGCCGCGCGCCGACCAGTGGTGCACCGGCTCGACATGGACGGCGACGTCCTTGCCGATCTCGACCCGCTCGCCCCAGTCATGCACGGAAAGCCGCATGCCGGGAACGCCATCGTCGATGATGGCGTCGTTGCCGAGCGGTGTCAGTACCAGCGGGTCGTGCTTTGTCTTCAGCCGCTTCAGCGTGGCGAGGTCGAGATGGTCGTAGTGGTTGTGGCTGACCAATACGAGGTCGATCGGCGGCAGGTTGGAAAAGGCGATACCCGGCGGATTGACCCGTTTCGGCCCGGCAAAGGAGAGCGGCGAGACGCGCCGCGACCAGACCGGGTCGGTGAGGATGTTCAGGCCGGCTGTCTGGATGAGCAGCGTGGAATGGCCGACCATGGTCAGCCTCAGTTCGGAGCCTTCGATCCGTTCGGCCGGTGTCGCCTGATGAAACGGACTTGGATTCGCCGCCGGCCATTTCGAGCGTTCGCCGCCCAGCTGCCACTTCAAAAGATCGGAAAAACGGGCAGGCGGCTTGCCGTTGGGATTGAAGAACAAGGTGCCGTCGAAATGATCGCTCGGTGGGCCGCTATAGTAGCGATTGGCAGCCCTTTTTCTCGCAGCCAAGGTTTCGCCTCCGGCAGGGTTCCGTTTCATCAGAGATAGGACCGAAGCGGGCTGGCGCAAGCATTTGGTGACCAGACTGCCAAGGGCACGCTTGTCCGGGTAGACCCCTGCGCAGCCTGGGGGTCAGCCCCGAAGTGCAAGCTCGGCGGGCATGAATTTTGTGGTAAAATTGCAACAGATGCTGCCGCAAATGCTATTTTAACCATATCGGGTTGAAATTTCGCCACCTTCTCCATCTTGGTGAAGGGGATATTGTGCGGACGGCAGCCCCAGCCGGATCCGACGGAGGTTTGAAATGAATTTTTCGAAAACCGGTCTGCTGGCCGTATCGCTTGCCGCGCTCCTTGCGAGCGGCTGTTCAACGTCACGGTTCTCGTCGATGGACCAGGAGCAGCCGTCGCCGCTGCAAGCCGCGCCCTCTGGCAAGGTGACCGCAAATCAGTTGCCGCCGCCGGCGTCGCCGGGCACGGCCGACCCGTCGAAATTTCCGACGGCGCCGCAAGGGACGGTAAACCCCCAGGTCGCCTCGCTGCCGCCGGACGGGACGGCTCCGGCCGGCGCCCCGGATCTTACGGCAGGCAGCGTCGCCGGCGTGTGGAAGGCCAGCGTGTCCGGCCAGAGCTGCCAGGTGGCGACGCCGCAGACCAAGTTCGGCGCCGGCTACCGCGCTGGACCGCTGCATTGCCCGGCGCCGATCGACGGCATCAAATCCTGGAACGTCGCCGGCAAGCAGTTGACGCTGTACGACGAGAATGGCGGCACGCTGGCACGGCTCTATTCCTCGGGCGGAGAGAAATTTGACGGCCAGACTTCCAACGGCCTGCCGATCTCGCTTACAAGAGGCTGACCCGCCGCTTATTTGTTTTACGCAATTCCGAACGGAAAACCGCTAAGCGCATTTGCTGGAATTGCTCTAGAACGACGTGACCAATGCATCTGCGTGACGGCCTTCAGACCCATGCGACCGTCCGGCAGCGCTACGACCATCTGGTTGTGTCAGGCCTGATCGACCGCGATCCGGCGCAGGAGCGGATCGTCGCGGCACTCGACCGGCTGATCGATGAGATCTCGGCAAAGCGGCTGGCGCACAAATCGAGCGCGCTGGGCTGGCTGTTCGCCCGCAAGCGTGAAACGCGCGAGGCCGTCAAGGGCCTCTATATCCATGGCGGCGTCGGCCGCGGCAAGACCATGCTGATGGACATGTTCTTCGAGCTGGTGCCGGTCAGGCGCAAGCGCCGTGTGCATTTCAACGACTTCATGGCCGATGTGCAGGACCGCATCCAGAGGCACCGGCAGGCGCGTAAAGAGGGCGCCGTCAGGGAAGACGACCCGATCGCGCCGGTGGCCCGCGCGCTGGCCGAGGAAGCCTGGGTGCTGTGCTTCGACGAGTTTTCCGTCACCGACATCGCCGATGCGATGATCCTGTCCCGGCTGTTCTCGGCGCTGTTTGCCAACGGCGTCGTGCTGGTCGCCACGTCCAACGTCGCGCCGCAGGATCTCTACCGCGACGGCCTGAACCGCCAGCTTTTCCTGCCCTTCATTGGCATCCTGGAGCGGCATGCGCAGGTGCTGGTGCTGAACGCCGACAAGGACTACCGGCTGGACAAGCTGAGCCGCCTGCCGGTCTATGTCACCCCTGACGATGCCGCCGCCGATGCTGTCCTCGACGAGGCCTGGGAAGTGATGACGCGTGGCCGACCGACGGCCGAGGCGGCATTGACGGTAAAGGGCCGTCAGGTCGTGGTGCCGCGCGCTGCCGGCGAAGCAGCGCGGTTTTCCTTTGCCGATCTTTGCGAAAAACCGCACGGTGCCCGTGATTTCCTGGCGATTGCCGGCCGCTTCTCGACCGTCTTCATCGATCATGTGCCGGTGCTCGGCGAAGGCAGACGCAACGAGGCCAAGCGCTTCATCCTGCTGATCGACACGCTCTACGACCATCATGTGCGGCTGGTGGTGAGCGCCGCGGCACCGCCACCGCAGCTGTATACGGCCAAGCGCGGCACCGAGGTCTTCGAGTTCGAGCGCACGGCGTCACGGCTGATCGAGATGCAGAGCCACGAATGGCTGGAAGATTGGGCGGAAAGGCAGAAGGCGACGCTGACCGAAGCGAAGCAGGCTCAGGCCTGATAGTCTCCGGAAGGTCGCGATCCTTCGCGTCCCCCTCTGTCCTGCCGGACATCTCCCCCACAAGTGGGGAGATTGGCCGTCATCTTTCGCCTCGCCAATCTCCGCCGTCGCAGTCGTGAGCGGAGCGTCGAAGCTGCCGATCTCCCCCCATGTGGGGGAGATGTCCGGTAGGACAGAGGGGGGCGCTGTCCCGCCGGCGCCTATAGTCCTACACATACATCACGAACTCCTCCGCCGGCCCATGCGGCTCCTTCCGCGCCTCATACACCGCGCGGGCCGCAACATCGTCCGGCTCGGTGCCTACCCAGGCTTCCTCGCAGCCATGCTCGCGGCCGAGCTCAAACATGGCGTCGAGCATCTTCGTCGCTATGCCCTGGCGCTGGAAGGCCGGCGCCACGCCGACTTCGTCGATGTAGAGTTCGCTCACCTTGTCCGGATGGCGGTGGATGACGGCTGCGCATTGGCCGACGACTATGCCTTCGGCCACGGCGATGATCATGAAATGGCCGGGTTCGCGGAGATACGCTGCCAGCCGATCCGGCCTGACCGGTTCATCGAACACATCCTCGGCGATCCGCATCACAAGGGCGTCATCGCTACGGTTGAGCCTTTATGATTTCCACATCCATTGTGTAAAATCTCCCAAGTCGGCTTACAAACTTTGACGTTTACGTAAATCCCAATTCATCTAACCGATTGAAAAAGCTCACTCCAAAATAATCGTTTGAATGTTTTGTGCGCCGGGGCTATTGGGTGCGGCGAAACCTCGCGGCTTCCCCGCAGCATTCCGGCCTCCTTCCTCGGCGCCGTCATCAAATTCGTCAAGGATTTGGGCGCTGTCACAGTCTAAAGGGAAAACATCCTGACATGGCACGCAACAAGATAGCGCTTATCGGCTCGGGCATGATCGGCGGCACGCTCGCCCACATGATCGGCCTCAAGGATCTCGGCGACGTTGTGCTGTTCGATATTGCCGAGGGTATCCCGCAAGGCAAGGGGCTAGATATCGCGCAGTCGTCGCCTGTCGATGGCTTTGACTCCAGGCTGGTCGGCGTCAACGATTATGCCGGCATCGAGGCCGCCGACGTCTGCATCGTCACCGCCGGCGTGCCGCGCAAGCCCGGCATGAGCCGCGACGATCTTCTCGGCATCAACCTAAAGGTCATGGAGCAGGTTGGCGCGGGTCTCAAGAAATACGCGCCGAAAGCCTTCGTCATCTGCATCACCAACCCGCTCGACGCCATGGTCTGGGCGTTGCAGAAATTTTCCGGACTGCCGAAGAGCCATGTCGTCGGCATGGCCGGTGTGCTGGACAGCTCGCGCTTCCGCTATTTCCTGGCCGAGGAATTCAAGGTGTCGGTCGAGGACGTCACCGCCTTCGTGCTCGGCGGCCATGGCGATTCCATGGTGCCGATGATCCGCTATTCGACGGTCGCCGGCATCCCGCTGCCCGACCTCGTCAAGATGGGCTGGACCTCGAAGGAAAAGCTCGACCAGATCGTGCAGCGCACCCGCGACGGCGGCGCGGAGATCGTCGGCCTGCTCAAGACCGGCTCGGCCTTCTACGCACCGGCCGCCTCGGCGATCGCCATGGCCGAAGCCTATCTCAAGGACAAGAAGCGCGTGCTGCCCTGTGCTGCGCATCTCTCCGGCCAGTATGGTGTCAAGAACACCTATGTCGGCGTGCCGGTGGTGATCGGCGCCGGCGGCGTCGAGCGCATCATCGAGATCGAGCTCGGCAAGGCCGAGCAGAAGATGTTCGACAGTTCGGTGGCGGCGGTGCAGGGCCTGTGCGAGGCCTGCGTCAAGATCGCTCCGCAACTCGCCGCCAAGTGATCCACAAGTAAACAAGTGACCGCCGCCAAGTGACCCGGAGATATCTAGCATGAACATCCATGAATATCAGGGCAAGGCGCTGCTGAAGGGCTTTGGCGCACCGGTGGCCGAAGGCGTGCCGGTGTTCGACGCAAGCGAGGCGGAAGCCGCCGCCAAGGCGCTGCCCGGCCCGCTCTATGTGGTGAAGAGCCAGATCCATGCCGGCGGCCGCGGCAAGGGCAAGTTTAGGGAGCTCGGCCCCGACGCCAAGGGTGGCGTCAGGCTGGCGAAGTCGGTGGCCGAAGTGATCGCAAACGCCAAGGATATGCTTGGCCATACTCTGGTCACCAAGCAGACCGGTCCGGCGGGCAAGCAGGTCAATCGCCTCTATATCGAGGATGGCGCCGATATCGAGCGCGAGCTCTATCTGTCGCTGCTGGTCGACCGTTCCGTCGGCCGCATCGCCTTCGTCGTTTCGACCGAGGGCGGCATGGACATCGAGGCGGTCGCCCACGACACGCCGGAAAAGATCATCACTGTCGCCATCGACCCGGAAAAGGGTGCGACGGCGGATGATTTGAAAGAACTCAACGGTGCGCTGAGGCTCGACGGCCAGGCAGCCAAGGACGGCGAGACGCTGTTCCCGATCCTCTACAAGGCCTTCGTTGAGAAGGACATGAGCCTGCTCGAGGTCAACCCGCTGATCGTCATGAAGAACGGCCGGCTGCGCGTGCTCGACGCCAAGGTGTCGTTCGACAACAACGCGCTATTCCGCCATCCGGATGTGCTTAAGCTGCGCGACATCACCGAAGAGGACGAAAAGGAGATCGAGGCGTCGAAATACGACCTCGCCTATGTCGCGCTCGACGGCAATATCGGCTGCATGGTCAACGGCGCCGGCCTCGCCATGGCGACCATGGACATCATCAAGCTCTATGGCGCCGAGCCGGCCAACTTCCTCGATGTCGGCGGCGGCGCGTCGAAGGAGAAGGTGACGGCGGCGTTCAAGATCATAACCAAGGATCCGGCGGTCAAGGGCATCCTGATCAACATCTTCGGCGGCATCATGAAGTGCGACATCATCGCCGAGGGCGTCATCGCAGCAGTTAGGGAAGTCGGGCTGCAGGTGCCGCTGGTAGTGCGGCTTGAAGGCACCAATGCCGAGCTCGGCAAGAAGATCATCAACGACAGCGGGCTCAACGTCGTCTCGGCCGACGACCTCGACGACGCTGCGAAGAAGATCGTGGCGGCGGTGAAGGGCTGATCTGGTGCCTCCGCACAAGATAAATCTCGTCGAGGCGGCGGATCAGAAGATCAAAAAGGTCTTCGATCCCCATATCGCCGGCGACGTCAACGATGCCCAGGTCAAGATCGCCAAATTCGGCGATGTTTTCGACTGGCACGCGCATGACAACGAGGACGAGGCGTTCCTCGTGCTGCGCGGCCGCATCGCCATCGATTTCCGCGACGGCACGGTGGAGCTTGGCAGCGGCGAGTTCATCGTCGTGCCGCGGTCCGTCGAGCATCGGCCGCGCTCGCTGAGCGAAGGGCCGGTGGTGCTGATGTTCGAGCCGGCGACGACGCTCAACACCGGCAACGCCAAGAGCGACCTCACCGTCGCCGATCTCAAGCGTCTCTGACTATGGCGGCTCTGACGATGACCGCGCAGCCTTCCTCGATCAACGGTTTGTAAAAAGGACCACCATGTCCATTCTCGTCGACAAGAACACCAAGGTGCTCGTGCAGGGCCTGACCGGCAAGACCGGCACGTTCCATACGGAGCAGGCGCTGGCCTATCACGGGACAAAAATGGTCGGCGGCATCCACCCCAAGAAGGGTGGCGAAACCTGGACCGGCGCCAAGGGCGAGAGCCTGCCGATCTTTTCCACCGTCGCCGAAGGCAAGGCGCAGACCGGTGCCAATGCGTCCGTTGTCTATGTGCCGCCGGCGGGCGCCGCGGAGGCGATCCTGGAAGCGATCGAAGCCGAGATCCCGCTGATCATCTGCATCACCGAGGGCATCCCGGTGATCGACATGATCAAGGTCAAGGCAAGGCTCGACCGCTCGACATCGCGGCTCATCGGTCCCAACTGCCCCGGTGTCCTGACCCCCAACGAATGCAAGATCGGCATCATGCCCGGCAACATCTTCCGCAAGGGTTCGGTCGGCGTTGTTTCCCGCTCGGGGACGCTTACCTATGAGGCTGTGTTCCAGACCACCAATGTCGGCCTCGGCCAGACCACCGCCGTCGGCATCGGTGGCGATCCGGTCAAAGGCACGGAGTTCATCGACGTGCTGGAGATGTTCCTCGCCGACGACGAGACCCAGTCGATCATCATGATCGGCGAGATCGGCGGCTCGGCCGAGGAAGACGCCGCGCAGTTCCTCAAGGACGAAGCCAAGCGTGGCCGCAAGAAGCCGATGGCCGGTTTCATCGCCGGGCGCACGGCCCCGGCCGGCCGCACCATGGGTCATGCCGGCGCGGTGATTTCCGGCGGCAAAGGCGGCGCCGAGGACAAGATCGCGGCGATGGAATCGGCAGGGATCAAGGTTTCGCCGTCGCCGGCAAGGCTCGGCACGACCCTGGTCGAGGCGATTAAGGGTTAAGAGCAGTCGAGTTTTCGAATGCCGATGAGCAGGACATGGAAGACGAGAAGCGCATCATCCTATGCATACCCGGCCCTTGGGAAGGCAGGTCGGCCTTCGTGCGCGCCGTTGCAGAGGCGTCGATGCCTTCAGCTGATTATGTGGCTGCGGGGATGACCGTTATGCACGGCCCGAGCAAAGCTGCGTTCGAGTTTGATTTCTGCGACCGCGACGAGGACATGACGAGAGCCTTCGCTAGCGCTGGCCTCGTCAACGAGCTTGGTAAGGATGTCATCGATAAAATCGCCTCGCATAGGAGTGTCGTCTACCTGCTTTCCACATCCCCACAAACGATGGAAGCATCGATTTTCATCGCAAAAGCGGCAACCCATCTGATCAAGGCCGGCGGTCTTGGCGTGAAAGTCGAAACGGCCGGCAAGGCATTCTCAGCGGATCAATGGCTTGAACGGACAAGCGGTGATTTTGTTGAGATCTATGAACTGATGGTTCTGGATTCTGTCTCGGATGGCCCGACGACCTACAGCTGCGGCATGCGTAATTTGGGGCTTTGGGATTCTATCGTTTCAGGTGACGAGTTTCAGTCTGCCGTCAAGCTGCTTCGCGGCTTCAACATGTGTCAGCTTTACGAAAGTCCCGAGCTTTTAGCTGGTCAGACGTTCGGACTGGAAGCAGGCGCCCCGCGATATCGTTTGAGTGTGGAAACGCAGCAGCCCGACGGGGACCACAATCTGTATGCAAACCCTTTTGGCATGTGGCGGCTTAGCCGCGTGGCAGCGCATTAGGGATAGGGAGAACGGAGCAACGCTCCGCTAGACAAAAATGGCACGACAAGATCAAACCAACGACCAATTTTCGCTTACCTCTTTCCTCTATGGCGGCAATGCCGACTATATCGATGCGCTCTACGCCGCCTATGAGGACGATCCCTCTTCAGTCGATCCCGAATGGCGGGATTTCTTCGCGGCGCTGAAGGACGACGCCGGCGATGTCCGCAAGAATGCCAAGGGCGCCTCATGGGCCAAGCCCTCATGGCCGCTGCAGGCCAATGGCGAATTGGTGTCGGCGCTCGACGGCGATTGGGGCATCGTCGAGAAGCACATCGAGAAGAAGGTTCAGCACAAAGCTGTGATGAACGGCGTCGCCCTTTCCGACGCCGACGTGCATCAGGCGACGCGTGATTCCGTGCGCGCCATCATGATGATCCGCGCCTACCGCATGCGTGGCCATTTGCACGCCAATCTCGATCCGCTCGGCATCGCCAAGCTCGAGGATTACAACGAGCTGTCGCCGGAAAATTACGGCTTCACATCAGCCGATTACGACCGCCCGATCTTTCTCGACAATGTGCTCGGGCTCGAATTCGGCACGATCCGGCAGATGCTGGACATCCTGACCCGCACCTATTGCTCGACGCTCGGCGTCGAGTTCATGCATATTTCCGATCCCGAGGAGAAGGCCTGGATCCAGGCGCGCATCGAGGGCACCGACAAGGAGATCTCCTTCACCGCAGCCGGCAAGAAGGCGATCCTGCAGAAGCTGGTCGAGGCCGAAGGTTTCGAGCAGTTCATCGACGTCAAGTACAAGGGCACCAAGCGCTTCGGCCTCGACGGCGCGGAGGCGCTGATCCCGGCGCTGGAGCAGATCGTCAAGCGCGGCGGTCAGCTCGGCATGAAGGAAATCGTGCTCGGCATGGCTCATCGCGGCCGGCTGAACGTGCTCTCCCAGGTGATGGCCAAGCCGCACCGCGCCATCTTCCACGAGTTCAAGGGCGGCTCGGCCGCACCCGACGAGGTCGAGGGCTCGGGCGACGTGAAGTACCATCTCGGTGCTTCCTCGGACCGCGAGTTCGACGGCAACAAGGTGCACCTGTCGCTGACCGCCAATCCTTCGCATCTTGAAATCGTCGATCCGGTGGTGATGGGCAAGGCGCGGGCCAAGCAGGACTCTCTGTTCGGCCGCAGCCGCGAAGAGATCGTGCCGCTGGAAGAGCGCGCCAAGGTGCTGCCGCTGCTCTTGCACGGCGACGCCGCCTTTGCCGGCCAGGGCGTGATTGCCGAAATCCTCGGCCTGTCGGGGCTGCGCGGCCATCGCGTCGCCGGCACGCTGCACTTCATCATCAACAACCAGATCGGCTTCACCACCAATCCGCGCTTCTCGCGCTCGTCGCCTTATCCGTCGGATGTGGCCAAGATGATCGAGGCGCCGATCTTCCACGTCAATGGCGACGATCCGGAAGCCGTGGTCCACGCCACCAAGGTGGCAATCGAATTCCGCATGAAGTTCCACAAGCCTGTCGTGGTCGACATGTTCTGCTACCGCCGCTTCGGCCACAATGAGGGCGACGAGCCGGCTTTCACCCAGCCGATCATGTATCGCAACATCCGCAACCACAAGACGACGGTGCAGATCTATGCGGACCGGCTGATCGCCGAAGGCCACATCACCCAGGCCGAATTCGACAAGATGAAGGCCGACTGGCGGGCACATCTCGAGCAGGAATTCGAGGTCGGCCAGCACTATAAGCCCAACAAGGCCGACTGGCTGGATGGCGCCTGGTCGGGCCTGCGCACGGCCGACAACCAGGACGAACAGCGGCGCGGCAAGACCGCCGTGCCGGTGAAGACGCTGAAGGAGATCGGCAAGAAGCTGACCGAGGTCCCGAAGGATTTCGAGGCGCACAAGACGATCCTGCGCTTTCTCGAGAACCGCCGTCAGGCGATCGAGTCGGGCGAAGGCATCGACTGGTCGACGGCCGAGGCGCTGGCCTTCGGCGCCATCCTGCTCGACGGCAATCCGGTCCGGCTGTCGGGCCAGGATTCGGAGCGTGGCACGTTCTCGCAACGCCACTCCGTGCTCTACGACCAGCGCGACGAGACACGCTACATTCCGCTCAACAATCTGTCGGCGGCGCAGGCCGGCTTCGAGGTCATCAACTCGATGCTGTCGGAAGAGGCCGTGCTCGGCTTCGAATACGGCTACAGCCTGGCTGAGCCGAAGGCGCTGACGCTTTGGGAAGCCCAGTTCGGCGATTTCGCCAATGGCGCCCAGGTGGTGTTCGACCAGTTCATCTCGTCGGGCGAGCGCAAGTGGCTCAGAATGTCGGGCCTCGTCTGCCTGCTGCCGCATGGCTATGAAGGCCAGGGGCCGGAACATTCGTCGGCCAGACTCGAGCGCTTCCTGCAGCTTTGCGCCGAAGACAATATGCAAGTGGCTTACTGCACGACGCCGGCCAACTACTTCCACATCTTGCGCCGACAGTTGAAGCGGGATTTCCGCAAGCCGCTGATCCTGATGACGCCGAAGTCGCTGCTGCGCCACAAGCGGGCGGTGTCGACGCTGCCGGAAATGTCGGGCGAAAGCGCGTTCCACCGGCTGTTGTGGGACGATGCCCAGCAGCTCCCCGGCCAGGCGATCAAGCTCACCAAGGATTCGAAGATCCGCCGCGTCGTGCTCTGCTCGGGCAAGGTCTATTACGACCTTTACGAGGAGCGCGAGAAGCGCGGCATCAACGACATCTACCTGCTGCGCGTCGAACAGCTCTATCCGTTCCCGGCCAAGGCGCTGATCACCGAGCTGTCACGCTTTCGCAACGCCGAGATGGTGTGGTGTCAGGAGGAGCCCAAGAATATGGGCGCCTGGTCGTTCATCGATCCGTATCTTGAATGGGTGCTGGCGCATATCGACGCCAAGCATCAGCGGGTGCGCTATACCGGCCGGCCGGCCGCGGCGTCGCCGGCGACCGGATTGATGTCGAAGCATCTCGCCCAGCTTGCCGCCTTGCTCGAAGATGCGCTCGGTGAATAGAACAGAGCTGGGCGAATAGAACAGAACCGACAGAAAAACGGACAGGCACAATGGCTACCGAAATCCGCGTCCCCACCCTTGGCGAATCCGTCACCGAGGCGACCATCGGCAAATGGTTCAAGAAGGTGGGCGATGCGATCGCCACCGACGAGCCGCTGGTCGAGCTCGAAACCGACAAGGTAACGGTGGAGGTGCCGGCCGCGGCCGCGGGAACGCTTAGCGAGATCGCCGTCAAGGAGGGCGAGACAGTCGAAGTCGGCGCTTTGCTCGGCATGATTTCGGCGGGCGACGGGGCAAAATTGACAGCACCCGCGAAGTCGTCAACTCCTGAAACAAAGCAGGACGCGGTATCGCAGGCTTCGGCGCCGACCGCCGCATCCACCGTCAAGCAAGCCGCGGCCGAGACCGCCAAGATCGCCGGCGACGCCGGGCCGATTGAGGCGCGCACGATGCCGCCGGCGCCAGCGGCGGCGAAGCTGCTGGCCGAGAGCAATCTCGCGGTCGACCAGGTCTCGGGTTCCGGCAAGCGCGGCCAGGTGCTGAAGGGCGACGTGCTCGACGCGATCGCCAGGGGCGCGCCGTCGCAACCGGCCGAGACGCCGAAGGCCCCTGCACCGGTCGTCGCCCGTGCGCCGTCCTCGGCCGATGACGCGTCGCGCGAAGAGCGCGTGCGCATGACCAAGCTGCGGCAGACCATCGCGCGCCGACTCAAGGAAGCGCAGTCGACTGCCGCCATGCTGACCACCTTCAACGAGGTGGACATGAGCGCGGTGATGGTGCTCAGGACCAAATACAAGGATGTGTTCGAAAAGAAGCACGGCGTGAAGCTGGGCTTCATGGGCTTCTTCACCAAGGCCGTCACCCATGCGTTGAAGGAAATTCCTTCCGTCAATGCCGAGATCGACGGCACCGACATCATCTTCAAGAACTACGCCCATATCGGCGTCGCCGTCGGCACCGAAAAAGGCCTCGTCGTGCCGGTGGTGCGCGATGCCGACCAGATGGGAATAGCCGAGATCGAGAAGGAGATCGGCCGGCTGGGCATCGCCGCGCGTGACGGCAAGCTTTCCGTGGCGGACATGCAAGGAGGCACGTTTACGATTTCAAACGGCGGTGTTTACGGGTCGCTGATGTCGACGCCAATCCTCAACGCGCCGCAGTCGGGCATTCTGGGCATGCACAAGATCCAGGAGCGGCCGGTGGTGGTCGGCGGCCAGATTGTGATCCGGCCGATGATGTATCTGGCGCTCTCCTACGATCACCGCATCGTCGACGGCAAGGAAGCGGTGACCTTCCTGGTCCGGGTCAAGGAAAGCCTGGAGGATCCGGAGCGGCTGGTGCTCGACCTCTAGGGTCGGTCGAGGTGAGCCGGAGAATGGATCTGCGCCACCGAATGAGCTCCTCTCGTTTGCGCTCCGGATTGTTTTTCACGCTGTGCACTGCTGGTGTTGCGCAGACGGGATCGGCAGCCTTTGCCGCCTGTCCGCTCGAGCTCGCCGTCTATGGCGAAGCCGAAAGCGAAGCCGAGATCGATTTCCGGCCGACCGATGGATCGGCTGTCGTCACCAACACGTTCAAGATGGTTCTCGATAAAGACGTCGTGCTCGACGGCATCGTCATGTGGACGCAAGGCGTGGCGCGGCCGCATGGTTCGCTGATGTACAAATGCCCGACAGGCGACGTCACCGGCGACGAGCTCGCCGCCTGCACGCTGTGGGAGGGGGTCGTCTACAGTGCTGACGACAAGGGCAACATCGCTCTGCTGCCGGCCGAAGGCGTCGACGCGCCGAAGACCCTGATCTTTCCCGACCTCGGACCGTCGCTGCAGATGTCGGCCGCCTATGGCGCCAACGGGTTTTCGAAAGTGCCGTGGGATGTTTTCACATTGAAGGGTTGTCAGGAATGAGCGCGGCCAAAAAAGTGCTGCTGGTGACCGGCGGCAGCCGCGGCATCGGCGCCGCCACGACCAGGCTTGCCGCCAAGGCCGGATACCGTGTTGCGATCAACTATGCGTCGAACGAGGCTGCCGCCGCAGCACTTGTCGAGGCGATCGAGCAGGATGGCGGCGAAGCGCTGGCCATCAAGGGCGACGTCGGCAGCGAGGCCGATGTTCAGGCGATGTTCGAGAGGATCGATCATGCGTTCGGGCCGCTCGACGCGCTCGTCAACAATGCTGGCGTGGTCGACCGCAGGGCGCGTGTCGACGAAATGAGCGGAGCAAGGCTGGAGCGCATGATGCGCATCAACGTCATTGGCTCCATGCTCTGTGCCCGCGAAGCGGTGAAGCGCATGTCGACCAGCCATGGCGGCAAGGGCGGCGCTATCGTGAATATCTCCTCGATTGCCGCGAGAATTGGCGGGCCGGGCGAATATGTCGACTACGCCGCCTCGAAGGGCGCGATCGATTCCTTCACCATTGGCCTGGCGCGCGAAGTGGCCGGCGAAGGCATCCGCGTCAACGCGGTCAGTCCAGGCATCATCGACACCGAAATCCACGCCTCCGGCGGGCAGCCGGATCGCGTCGAGAGGATGCGTCACACCGTGCCCATGCAAAGGGCGGGAACCGCCGAAGAGGTCGCCGCGGCAATTCTCTGGCTCCTGTCAGACGAGGCGTCCTTTACGACAGGCGCGAATTTGGAAGTGGGCGGCGGCCGCTAATCCCAGCCAAGGCTGAGTGCCAGACCAGAAGGACAGTATCATGGCTTATGACGTCGTTATCATCGGATCGGGACCAGGCGGCTATGTCTGCGCCGTCAAGGCCGCACAGCTCGGCCTGAAGACGGCGGTGGTCGAGAAGAACCCGACCTTCGGCGGCACCTGCCTCAATATCGGCTGTATCCCGTCCAAGGCGCTGCTGCATGCCTCCGAGATATTTTCTGAGGCCGGTCATTCCTTCGATACGCTGGGCGTCGAGATCGGCGCGCCGAAGCTCAATCTGGAAAAGATGATGGCGCACAAGGACGCGACGGTGGCGTCCAACGTCAACGGCGTCGCCTTCCTGTTCAAGAAGAACAAGATCGACTCGTTTCGCGGCACCGGCAAGGTCTTGTCCGCCGGCAAGGTGTCGGTGACCGGCGAGGACGGCAAGGTCGAGGAGATCGAGACCAAAAACATCGTCATCGCCACCGGCTCCGACGTCGCCGGCATTCCGGGGGTCGAGGTCGACATCGACGAGAAGGTGATCATGTCCTCGACCGGCGCGCTGTCGCTGGACAAGGTGCCGGGCCATCTGATGGTGGTCGGCGGTGGCGTCATCGGGCTGGAGCTCGGCTCGGTATGGGCGCGGCTCGGCGCCAAGGTGACCGTCGTCGAGTTCCTCGACACCATACTGGGTGGCATGGACGGCGAGGTCGCCAAACAGTTCCAGCGCATGCTGTCCAAGCAAGGCATCGAATTCAGGCTCGGCGCCAAGGTGACCGGCGTCGCCAAGGCCAAGAAGGGTGCCACAGTGACTTTCGAGCCGGTCAAGGGGGGTGCTGCCGAGACGATCGAGGCGGATGCGGTGCTGATCGCGACGGGACGCCGGGCCTATTCGGACAGTCTCGGGCTGAAGGAGGCCGGGGTCGAGGTCGACGAGCGCGGCCGGGTCAAGACGGATGGCCATCTCAAGACCAATATGCCGGGCATCTACGCCATCGGCGATGTCATCGCCGGGCCGATGCTCGCCCACAAGGCCGAGGACGAAGGCGTGGCGGTGGCCGAGACCATGGCCGGCCAGGCCGGCCATGTGAATTACGAGGTGATCCCGAACGTCGTCTACACCAGTCCGGAAATCGCCTCGGTCGGCAAGACGGAGGAAGAGCTGAAGGCGGCCGGTATCGACTACAAGTCCGGCAAGTTTCCGTTCAGTGCCAATGGCCGGGCGCGCGCCATGCTGCATACCGACGGCTTCGTGAAGATCCTGGCGGACAAGCAGAGCGACCGCGTGCTCGGCGTCCACATCGTCGGCTTCGGCGCCGGCGAGATGATCCACGAGGCGGCGGTGCTGATGGAGTTCGGCGGCTCGTCGGAAGATCTTGCCCGCACCTGTCACGCCCACCCGACGATGTCGGAAGCGGTGAAGGAAGCGGCACTGGCGACCTTCTTCAAGCCGATCCACATGTAGGCCCTCCCAAGCTACTCCGGCAGCCATCTGACGGCTCAAAGCAAAACGGCCCGCTTTTCAGCGGGCCGTTCGTATTTGAAATCAGCAGCCGATCACTGCGGGGCTGGTGCGGGCGCCGGAGCAGGCGCTGGCTCTGCAGGCGCCGGAGCAGGCGCCGGAGCAGGCTCTGCCGGTGCCGGAGCTGGCGCAGGCTCTGCCGGAGCAGGCGTCGGTTCAGCCGGTGCTGGCGCCGGTGCCGGCGTCGTGGCGGCAGGCGGTTCGGCAGGCTCAGGCGCCTCACCGCTTCTTCCAAAAACATAGTAAGCGACAATAGCCAGAATAACGACAACCAGGGCGATCAGCCAGCCGGTGGCGCCGCCACCCGACCTGGGAGGGGGTGTCGGAGTGGTGTACGGGTCGTTTGGATTCGCCATAAAAGTGTCCTCCGTGGATGAAAAGTATCAATCAACACACTTCAACGCGCAATCGTTGAACAGGTTTCACGCTAGAGATCGAAAACGCCGAAAACAGGGCAATCTTCGCCTGGAATCGTTTGTCTGCACCCACTTTACTCGCAAAATTCGCAGAGATCGAGCCAAAACAAACCTTTTCGACCTCGCGTACTGAGACAACCTTCCGTGATTCGGGAACGCATCGCCCCGAATCACGTCTTGCCGGATCGCAACTCAACCGTGCAACTCAGTCGACGGCAGTGACAGTGTAGCCGGCCTTGCGGAAATCCTCGACCAGGCCTTCCGCGCCCGGAAGGTGCAGGGCGCCGACCGCCATGAAGGCGTTACCCTTGGCGAGGATCGGCCCGGCATGGTCGATCATCACCTTGTTGCGGCGGGTGATCATGGTTTCCTCGAAGGCGGCATAGCCCGCCGAATCGTCTTCGCCGCCGGGAAGGACGGCACGAAACAGCGGCCAGAACATGCCGATGTCGCCGCGCTGGTAGAGCACGATCATGGTTTCGTTGACGTCGCTCATTCTGTCGCCGAGCTTCAATGTGTCGACGAGGCCCTTCATGTGAAAAGCGAGCGGCAGCGAGGCCATGGCGCGAAGCTGGTCGGCGATGGTCTCCAACCCATCGACGGCCTTGCCTGAGGCTTTGGCGTCCTGCGCAAGCTTGATGTCGAGCACCGGCGTGCCGCCGGCCTGGCGGGCCAGTTCACAGGCCGGGAGCGCGACCATGGTCGACAGCATCCACGGTTTCATCTTGGCGACACTCGCCGGCGGGATGCCGCGCGCGTCGAGCGCCTTGTTCACCGCCGCCGCATCGTCCGGCGACAGCAGCGAGGACAGCGTGGTGCTGTCGGTGAACATCATCAGCTCCGGCTCTTTCAGGAACGCCGCCATCATCTTCTGCTGATCGAGCACCTCCGTGGTCTCGATGACGATAGTGTCGGCGGCGTCGAAGGCCTTCTGCGCGGCGGGCGGCAGCGTGGTCACACGCGGGTCGGTCATGTGCATGGTGCCGAACAAGAAGGACGGTCTTTCCCCCGCCTTTTCCAGTTTCCACAACAGGCCCTTGCCGTTCGGTGTCGCGGCCGCTTCGGCCTCGATCTTGCGGTAGCTGGCCGGGTCGTCCTTCTGCAAGGCCGACAGTATGTCGGCGCCGGCGCAGACCGGGGTTTCGGCGCGCGCCTTGCCGGCGGCGAGCAGCGCGATGATGAGGAAAGAAAGAAAAAACAGAATGTTGAGCGCCACGAGCAGCCTCAACGAGGCAAGGGCCGTGCGGTCGGCGATGGCAACGGCGCGTTTCATGGCTCGCTTTCTAGAGACAAAGAACGGCGAAACGGTTAACCGGCGCGGCAAAATTGTCTCAGACATGGCTCCACGACTCATATCTTGGCTGCACCTTTGCGAAATCACGCGTCGGTTACGCCCGCGGATGGGACGCTTCATAGATTTCGAGCAGCCTCGCGGTGTCGACGCCGGTGTAGATCTGCGTCGTCGACAGGCTGGCGTGGCCCAAAAGTTCCTGGATGGTGCGCAGGTCGCCGCCGCGTCCAAGCAGATGCGTGGCGAAGGAATGGCGCAAGGCGTGCGGCGTGGCGGTGTCGGGCAGATTGAGCGCCGAGCGCAGCCTGGCCATGTCGCGCTGGACGATGGCCGGGTTGAGTGGGCCGCCGCGGGCGCCGCGAAACAGCAGGCCTTTCGGATCGAGATGATAGGGGCAGAGCCGGCGGTATTCGGCGATTGCCCGCAGCGCCACCGGCAGCACCGGCACCAGCCGGGTCTTGCCACCCTTGCCGGTGACGCGCAGCACGGTATCGCCAGCCGACGACAGATTGGCGCCCGACAATCCGAGTGCCTCGGAAATGCGCAGGCCCGAACCGTAGAGCAGCGTCAGCACGGCGGCGTTGCGGGCGGCGATCCACGGTTCCTCCGCCAGCTGACCTTCCACCGAAACGACGTGTTTCGCATCGCTTGCCGTCAGCGGCTTGGGCAGCGACTTCGGCTGCCTTGGCGCGCGCAGTGCAGCGGCACCCGCCGCATTGACGAGGCCGCGCCGCTCCAGAAAGCGCAGCAGCGAGCGGATGCCGGCCAGCCCGCGTCCGAGCGTGCGGGCGCCGGCGCCTCCGGCGCGGCGGGCGGCGAGAAAGCCGCGCAGATCGGCCGGGCGCAGATCGGCGATGTCCGAAATGCCGGGCGAGCCGCCGCAATGGCCTGTCAGGAAGTGCAGGAACTGGCGCGTATCGCGCTCATAGGCCTCCACGGTTTCCGGCGACAGCCGGCGTTCCCGCGCCAGCATCTTCAACCAGCTTTCGCGGGCCGCCTGAAGGTCTGGTTTGGCCGGGATGAGGAATTCCTGCATTGCGCTCTTCCGATGCCGTTCTTCCGGTTCTGGGCCATCTTCCGGCAGCCGGGTTAGGAAGCGGTGAAGAGCCGCGTCATTGAAATGACAAGAGGGTGGAGCTAGAGCAAGGCAAAGGAACCACCGATGACCAAACCGCAAAACCCCGTCCTGATGGCCGTGATCGGCGCCGCCCACGGCATCAAGGGCGAATTGCGCGTGAAGACCTTCACCGGCGATCCGTTGGCGCTGGCCGACTACGGGCCGCTCTATGCCAAGGACGGCCGCGCCTTCCAGATCGTCGACATCAGGCCGGCCAACACGGTCGTCGTGGTGCGCTTCAAGGGCATCAGCGACCGCAACGCCGCCGAGGCGCTCGCCGGCACGGAATTATTCGTCGACCGCTCGATGCTGCCTGACGATGGCGAAGAGGACGAATTCTATCATGCCGATCTCGTCGGGCTGGCGGTCCGGGACGATACCGGTGCTGACATCGGCAAGGTCGTTGCCGTGCATAATTTCGGCGGCGGCGACATTCTCGACGTGACGCTTGGCGAGCGCAAAGGCGTGCTGATCCCGTTCACGCAGGCCGCCGTGCCTGACGTGTCGATCAAAGAGGGCTTCCTCCGCATCGATCCGGCGGCGGCGGGCTTGATCGATGACGAAGACAGCGATGCTCCCGGCCGCGATGGTTTCGACCCGAAGGGCAGGCCGCGCGGGCCGAAGGACGCCGGGGGCAACCGGTGAGTTTTTCCGCCTCGGTGCTGACGCTCTATCCAGAGATGTTTCCCGGCGCGCTCGGCCTGTCGCTGGCCGGCCGGGCGCTGGAGGCCGGCACATGGTCGCTGGAAGCAATCCAGATCCGCGATTTCGCCAGCGATCGCCATCGCACCGTCGACGACACGCCGGCCGGCGGCGGCGCAGGCATGGTTATGCGAGCCGACGTTTTGGCCAAGGCGATCGACCATATCTCGCCACCGGGCGATCCACGGCCACGGCTGCTTATGAGTCCGCGTGGAAAACCGCTGACGCAGTCCCGCGTGCGCGAACTGGCCGGCCAGCCGGGCGTCATCATCGTCTGCGGCCGCTTCGAGGGCGTCGACCAGCGGGTTATCGAGGCGCGGGGGCTTGAGGAGGTCTCGATCGGCGACTTCATCCTCTCCGGCGGCGAGCCGGCAGCGCTGGTGCTGCTCGACGCTGTCGTGCGGCTGTTGCCCGGCGTAATGGGCAACGCGGTGTCGGGCGATGAAGAGAGCTTTGAAAACGGCCTGCTCGAACATCCGCACTACACGCGGCCGCAGGAATTCGAGGGCCGGCAAATCCCCGAGGTTCTCACTTCGGGCAATCACAAGAAGATCGCGGCTTGGCGGCGGGCGGAGGCGGAAAAATTGACGAAGAAGCGGCGGCCGGACCTGTTAGCCGTTCACCCCTTGGTGAAATAATAAAAGGCCAGGAACACGCCGACCCCAACGACGAAGCCACGCACGGCAATTTGCGGCACGCGCTTGGCGATCCAGACGCCAGCATAGCCGCCCAGCGCGCCGCCCGGTATCATGACGATCGCCTGCGGCCAGGCGATGACATCGCCCGAGATGAAGACCAGGATGGCTACTGCCGCGATGACCACGGCCAGCATGTTCTTCAGCGCGTTCAGTCGGTGATAGTCGCCGGCCTGGGTGAGACCGAGCGTCGCCAGCATCATGACGCCCATGCCTGCGCCGAAGAAACCGCCATAGACGGCGGTGGCGAATTGCGCCAGGGAACCGACCAGCGAACCCACCGCGGCCTCATGCCCCGGCTTGGGCGCCGGCTTCAGCCACGGCCCGGCGGCGAACAGCGCGGTTGCCGCCAGCAGCAGCCATGGCACCAGGACGCGGAACGACGGATTGTCGAGCGCCAGAAGGATGAGAGCACCGGCCAGTGCACCGAAAGCCGAGATAAGGCCGAGCAGCAATGCCGTGCGCCAGAAATGCTTGATTTCGGACCAGTAGGCGAGCGTCGAGGTGATGTAGCCGGGAAACTGTGTTACCGACGAGGTGGCGTTGGCGACGATCGGCGGCAAGCCGACCAGCGACATGGCGCCGAAGGTTATGAACGTCCCGCCGCCGGCTATGGCGTTGACGGCACCTGAGAGAAAGCCCGCGAAAAAGAGCAGGGCCGCATCGAGGACTGGCATGGAGCGTATTACCGCCGGAGGAAAGTCACGTTTCCCCCGGCTTAAAAAGCTTGGGCCTTCGACGCAACCCCTGCGCTGAAAGATTGCAATGTCGGCCAACGACCAAAAAAGACACGGGCAAAGGCGTGACAAAGCGTCGAAATAGCTGTATGTGCGCGCCGAACCGGAAGAACAATCTGCCAAGAGCGATCTTCTGGCCCGTCAACAATGGCGGTGTAGTCGCCCCTGCCCGATGTTCTCCGAACAAAGGGCATAGCCGAGCGGTCGATGGAACTGCAAGGCGAGTGTCGGACGCTCTGACTGTCGGAAGAACAAGAAGTGGATTTTTGAGATGGATATCCTCCGTCAGCTCGAGGCCGAACAGGCCGCCAAGATCGAAGCCAAGCGCAAGCTTCCCGAATTCCAGCCCGGCGACACCGTGCGCGTCCAGGTCCGCGTGACCGAAGGCACCCGCACCCGCGTCCAGGCTTATGAGGGCGTCGTCATCGCCCGCGCCGGCGCCGGCTTCCAGGAGAACTTCACCGTTCGCAAGATTTCCTACGGCGAAGGCGTCGAGCGCGTGTTCCCCGTCTTTTCACCGATGGTCGAGGGCGTCGAGATCGTCCGCCGCGGCAAGGTGCGCCGCGCCAAGCTCTATTACCTGCGCGATCGTCGCGGCAAGTCGGCCCGTATTTCGGAAAACACCGGCGTGCGCGCCCGCAAGCTGAACGATGATGAGCGCGATGCGCTGAACGCCGAAAAGGCCCGCATCGAGGCCGAGAAAGTGGCCGCAGCCCAGGCGCTGGCCGCCGAGAAGGCGGCGCAGGACGCCGCCGAGAAGAAGGCCGCCGACGAGGCCGCCAAGGCTGCGGAAGCGGCTGTCGCCGAATAACGCGTCTCCAACCATGTTTCGAAAAGGCGGCTTCGGCCGCCTTTTTTTCGCGGGATGGATTCGATCTTGCCGGGCCACGTTGGTCCGCAATCGAAACGGATCGTTCCGTAATCGTTTGGTAAAAGCATGGGAATTCATTTTCGCGCGACGCGGCGCATCGGACCGGCTTGCAAGGCGCTTGCGGAAAGCTAAAGTCGGCGCCGGATTTCCAGCAAGCCTCGACCATGTCGAGGCCGTTCAAGGTTTTAGGGGTGCACCATGACCAAATCGAAACTGCTGTTGGCCGGCCTGTTGGCTCTGATACTTGCGCCCGTCGCCGCCCTGGCGCAGTCGCTGCCGGATCTCGGCGGCAAGAAGGTGGTGGTGGTGACGGAGAACGCTTACCCGCCGCTGCAGTTCATCGACGCCAAAACCGGCAAGCAGATCGGCTGGGAATATGACGCGATGAACGAGATCGCTAAGCGGCTGAACTTCCAGGTCGAGTACCAGAACACTTCCTGGGACGCGATGATCCAGGCGGTCTCCGACAACCAGTACAACATCGGCATGACCGGCATTACCATCAAGGATGACCGCAAGCAGAAGGTCGATTTCTCCGACCCCTACATGCGCTCGGAACAGTTCATGCTGGTGCGTGGCGACGAGAAGCGCTTCACCGACGCCAAGACGTTCGGCGCCTTCAAGGATGGGCTGATCGGCGCGCAGGCCGGCACGACGCCCTTCTACACTGCCGTCTACAGCGTGCTCGACGGCAATGAGCAGAACCCGCGCATCAAGCTGTTCGAGACATTCGGCGCGACGGTGCAGGCGCTGAAGACCGGCGACGTCGATGTCGTGCTGACCGACGGCACTGCCGGCAAGGGCTATGTCGAGGCGTCCAATGGCGGGCTGAAGCTGATCGGCGGACCGCTCGGCACCGAGGATTTCGGTTTCATCTTCCCCAAGGGCTCGGATCTGGTGAAGCCGGTCAATGCAGCGATCGCCGCACTGAAGGCCGACGGCACGCTCGATGCGCTCAACAAGAAATGGTTCCTTGATTACAAGATGGGGCAGTAGGACTTTTGTCGCGGACGTTGCGGGACGCGCAAGAACTCGTGCTGCCTTCGTTCCTTCGCGCCCCCCTCTGTCCTGCCGGACATCTCCCCCACTTGGGGGGAGATTGGCTATCGCGACCGATTTCGCCTATCTGCAGCGCTGAAAAGGAGGCGCCTTCGCAAGAGCTGCCAATCTCCCCCCTCGTGGGGGAGATGTCCGGCAGGACAGAGGGGGGCGCCATAGAGCGCTGCCTCCGCGATGCCTGCTTTACCGGCACTGCCTAATGCCCCCCGCTTCCTCCGACAAGTCAGACTTCCCGTGGTGGCTTGCCGTGGCGGCGGCGCTCGGCGTGGCCGCCGCCATCTTCATTGCAGCAAGCGACCTCTACGCCCAGGTTTTCGCGACGGTTGCCAAGGGCATCGGCATTACCGTCTTCGTCACAATGGTCGCCTTTGCGCTGGCCTCGGCAATCGGGCTCGGCATTGCGCTGATGGGGCTGTCGGGGTCGCGCTGGCTGCGCCAGATCGCCCGCTTCTATGTCGAGATCATCCGCGGCGTGCCAATGCTGGTGCTGTTGTTCTGGATCGCCTTCGCCGGGGCGCCGGCCTTCGTCGCGGCGTGGAACACGCTGACCGCGCCATTGCAAAATGCGGGTCTGTTCGGAGAACTGCTGGTCCGCGACGTGTCGCTGCTGTGGCGCGCCATCATGGCGCTGACCATCGGCTACTCCGCCTTCATCTCCGAGGTCTTCCGCGCCGGCATCCAGGCAGTCGAGAAGGGTCAGATCGAGGCGGCGAAGGCGCTGGGGCTGACGCGCACGCAGCGTTTCCGGCTGATCGTGTTTCCGCAGGCGATCCGCACCATCCTGCCGCCGCTCGGCAATGATTTCGTCGCCATGGTCAAGGATTCGTCGCTGGTCTCGGTGCTCGGCGTCGCCGACATCACCCAGATGGGCAAGATCTACGCTGCCGGCTCGTTCCGCTTCTTCGAGACCTATTCGATCGTCGCTTATATCTATCTCATCCTGACGGTCGGCCTGTCGCTGGCCTTGCGGGGGCTGGAGAAGCGGCTGCGCCGCCAGCATGAGGAATAGCCGGCAGGCGAAGACGGCGCTACGATCGCGGCAGATACGTTTCAAGGGATGCCACCCATGATCATCGACAAAGCCAATGCGGCGCTGGATGCGGTCTATACGGCCGATACGCCGGAAGCGCTTGCCGAGGCTTATGCCGCATGGGCAGCAACCTACGACAGCGAAACCGCCTCGCTCGGCTACCTCCTGCCGTTCCTGATCACCGCCTGGGTGGCGCGCCATGTGCCATCAGGCGAGGGGCCGCTGCTCGACGCCGGCTGCGGCACCGGTCTGTCGGGACCGTCGCTCAAGGCACTCGGCTATCAGGACATCGCCGGGCTCGACCTGTCGGAGGACATGCTTGACATCGCCGGCAGCCGGCAAGCCTACAGCGAGCTGAAACAGGCGATGCTTGGCGATCCGCTGCCCTGGCCCGACGGGTATTTCCGCGCCTTCTTCTCGACCGGTGTGTTCACCATCAGCCATGCGCCGGCTTCCGGCCTGCATGAACTGGTGCGCATCACCAAGAAGGGCGGCCACGCCATTTTCACCGTTCGCGACCGGGTGTTTGAAAGCGGCGGCTTTCGCGATGTCTTTGCCGATCTGGAGCACGACGGAAAATGGCAACCGGTCGAGGAAAGCCCGTGGTTCCGCTGCTATGCGATCGCCGAGCCCGAGGCGCTGGTGAAAACCTTCGTCTTTGAAATCTTATAATTCGTGGGCTTAGATCAGGGGGATTATGAGGGTATCTACCAGTTCCGCTACCACCGAGCTTGACGGTGACTATGGATCGATAGAAGGCATTTGTGTAACGTGCGGCCGCTGTCAATTCGAAGTCGAGGTGTTTGGTACGGGACCTTCTTCCTACCAACGTGCGGCGGTTATGTTGCGAGAGGAATGCCCGCGGCAAGAGGATAACTTCTATGTGGTCGATGAGTATAGCATCTGATCGCCGGTGCTCTCCGATTGCCGAAATCGGCAAACATTGATAAGAGCAGGCACATGGAACAGCTTTTTGGCGATCCGGCTTACAAGGGTTTCGTGCTGCAGGACAGAAAACGCCTGCCGTCGCGGTTCTCCGCGCGCGTTTCCGGCGCTCTGACCAGCCGACTTCGCTAGGCCGTGTTCGCTGGCTAGCCGGCGCTTGTCCCTTCCCATTTCCATATCGACGGATTTACGCACATGAGCGCACCGCGCACCCTCTACGACAAGATATTCGACGACCATGTCGTCGACCGCCAGGACGACGGCACCTGCCTGCTCTATATCGACCGTCACCTCGTCCATGAAGTGACCAGCCCGCAGGCTTTCGAAGGCCTGCGCATGACCGGCAGAAAGGTTCGGCATCCGGAAAAGACGCTGGCCGTGGTCGACCACAATGTGTCGACCTCGCCCGAGCGCAAGTTCGGCATCAAGAACGAGGAAAGCCGCATCCAGGTCGAGGCGCTGGCCAAGAATGCCAAGGATTTTGGCGTCGAATATTATTCTGAGAAGGATGTCCGCCAGGGCATCGTCCACATCATCGGTCCGGAGCAGGGCTTTACGCTGCCCGGCATGACCATCGTCTGCGGCGACAGCCACACCTCGACGCATGGTGCTTTCGGCGCATTGGCGCATGGCATCGGCACCTCGGAAGTCGAGCATGTGCTGGCCACGCAGACGCTGATCCAGCGCAAGGCCAAGAACATGCTGGTGCGCGTCGACGGCGTGCTGCCGGAAGGCGTCACCGCCAAGGACATCATTTTGGCGATCATCGGCGAGATCGGCACTGCCGGCGGCACCGGCTACGTCATCGAATATGCCGGCGAGGCGATCCGCGCGCTGTCCATGGAAGGCCGCATGACGATCTGCAACATGTCGATCGAGGGCGGCGCCCGGGCCGGCCTGATCGCGCCTGACGAGACGACCTTCGCCTATGTCAAGGACAAGCCGCGCGCGCCGAAGGGCGAGGCGTGGGATGCCGCGCTCGCCTACTGGAAGACGCTGCAGTCCGACGAAGGCGCGCATTTCGACAAGGTGGTCGTGCTCGACGCGGCGAAATTGCCGCCGATCGTCTCCTGGGGCTCCTCGCCCGAGGACGTCGTCTCGGTCCAGGGCATCGTGCCGAACCCCGACGATATCACTGATGAGAACAAGCGCACGTCCAAGCAGCGCGCGCTCGACTATATGGGGCTGAAGCCGGGCACCAAGATCACTGATATCGCGCTCGACCGTGTCTTCATCGGCTCCTGTACCAACGGCCGCATCGAGGATCTGCGCGCCGTCGCCAAGGTGGTCGAGGGCAGACAAGTCAGCCCGCATGTCGATGCGATGATCGTGCCGGGCTCCGGTCTGGTCAAGCAGCAGGCGGAGGCCGAGGGGCTCGACAAGATTTTTGTTGCCGCCGGCTTCGACTGGCGTGAGCCGGGCTGCTCGATGTGCCTTGCCATGAATGACGATCGGCTGAAGCCGCATGAGCGCTGCGCCTCGACCTCGAACCGCAATTTCGAAGGCCGTCAGGGCTTCAAGGGCCGCACCCATCTGGTGTCGCCGGCCATGGCGGCGGCAGCGGCGATTGCCGGCCACTTCGTCGACATCCGTGAGTGGAAATAACTCAGGGCTGCCACAGTCCGTATATGACGATATGCCAGAGCCCGAACCGCGATACGGTTCGGGCTCTTTTCACGCCGGGCGCCTGACGAGTTCATGGAATTGCTCACGCCGGCCGGGTTGCTCTGCGGCGACCACCAAGGCCAGCTGCCGTTCGTCGAACAGCTTGAACCACTCGTCCCATTCAACCAGTTCGTAGCCGCCCGCGTTGGCCGGGCGTTCGGCCTGATCCTGGTCCTGATAGGCGTGCTGGCCGAAGACCAGCCTCAGCAGGGCTTGCGTCCCTGTTTCGGGCGACACGTCGACGATTGCCGGAAATCCAGCGCGCGCCGCGGCCCATGAGCGAATTGCCTCGTGGTCGGTCAGCATGATCGTATCGGCCATGAAAGCGTCTCCTCTTGGCTGCTGCCGGAAAACGCCGGCCGCGGTTTCAAGTTCCGTGCAGCAGCTTGATTGGCGGCCTTGCGCATATTCGACTTTGCTTAACCGCTTGTTCGGGCTTCCGCTCTAGGTTCTTGCCTGACGGAAGCGTGGGGGTCACGGTCCTTTGGACACCGGTCTGCTGGTAGGGTTGCTCAACCCGACGATCGCGCTTGCGCTCGGCGCGGTGTTTCTCGTGCTGTGGTTCTATCAGCGTCACCGCCCCTATCTGGCCGTGCTCGCCGCCAGCTACTGGCTTTCGGCGGCCGGTTTCCTGTTGCAGTATTTCACGCTGCCCATCGGCATGGCGCCGACCAAGCTGATCTCCAACCTCTGCTTCACCATTGCCGCCTGTGGTCTCGCCGGCGCGATTGTGACACGCTATGGACGGCGCGTGCCCTTTGCCGCGATCGGCGTTCTGGCGAGCGGCGGCTTGGCCGCTTTTTGCTGGTTCATGTTCTTCCAGCCGGATCTCACCTGGCGAATCCTGGTGATGAATTTCGCTTTCGGCGGCCTCAGTCTGGTTGTCGCCGCCGAACTGCGCGTAGTGCGCGACAAGGGCCCGACGGACATGGTTCTGTTCGTGCTGTCGCTGCTTTCCGGGTTTAACTTCTTCGTGCGCACCCTCGGTATCGTCATCGCGCATGGACCTTACCAAAGCTATGACGGGTTCTATGCCTCGTCCTACTGGACGACGGCGCTGCTGTCGCATGCGCTGCTGTCGTTGCTCATCGCGCTTTGCCTGTTTTGCGCGGCTGCACTCGACGTGATGAAAGCGCTGAAGGCCGAGGCGTATACCGACCCGCTGTCGGGCCTGCTCAACCGCCGCGGTTTCGAGGAGCGCGCCACGCTTGTCCTGCAGCACTGCGCCAGCGCCAAACTGCCGGTCGCGCTGGTGCTCGCCGACCTCGATCATTTCAACGCGCTCAACGATCTGCACGGGCATGCGGCGGGCGATCGCGTGATCGCCGACTTCGCCGCCAAACTTCTATCGGCTGCCGGCACCAGCGGCGTCGCCGGCCGCATCGGTGGCGAGGAGTTCGCCGTGCTTTTGCCGCTGAGCGACCTTGGCGCGGCAAGGCTGTTTGCCGAAGCCATTCGCACGCTCTATTCGGCGGGCAGCGTCGACGGGCTTCCGTCCGGCACAAGAGTGACGGCGAGCTTCGGCGTGGCGGCCTGCACCGGCGAGGAAGGGCTGGAGCCGCTGATGCGCCGCGCCGACGAGGCGCTTTACAAAGCCAAGAGGAACGGCCGTGACAGCGTGCAGCTATCCCATGAACGGTCGGAAACGGTGCTCGTTGTGGAGCCGCTCAAAGCCGGCTGATCATCCCGCTCCGGGTCCACGTTAACGTCTTTTTCGCCCGTTCATGATTTGCTGGCGCAGGGAGTGCGAAAACCACACATGGGCGGCGGCGCAGAGTTCATCCTTGCAATCAACCTGCTCGTCGCCGGCCTGCTGGCGGCTGCCTTCATGACCATCTCGTTCAACGATGTGGCGCGCGCGCCGGCGCGGTGGCTGGTCTTCGGTTACCTGCTCGGGATGGCCTATTTCGCCATCGAGTTCATTATTCCGGTCTTCGACAATGCGCGACCGGCAGTCGTCGCGGGTTTCGCCGTTTTCCTGGGCGCCACAATCGCCTTCAACGGCGGGCTTGCCCATAAATACGGCGTGGCGCCGCGCTGGGCGCCGATGCTCGTCTTCCTGTTTGCGGCCACCGTGGCCGTGTATTTCGTGCAGGACCTGCCACGTCAGTCGCTCGCCCGCATGATGGCCTACCAGCTTCCCTATGCGGCCATGCAGTTCGTCGGCTTCGGCATCGTCTGGTCGTCCAGGCAAAGACGCGACTGGCTCGACCATGCGTTGATGGCCGTTCTGGCGGCCAGCGCCCTGCAATTCGTGAGCAAGCCGTTCATCGCCCATGCGTTGGGCGGCTGGGGTGTCAATCCGCAGGCCTATCTGCACAGCAACTACGCTCTGGTGTCGCAATCGCTTGGCACGGTGTTCGGCCTGACAATCGCGCTTCTCATTCTGGTCATCCTGGTCCGCGACGTGCTCGCCGAAGCGACGTCGAAGTCGGAGACGGACACGCTATCGAGGCTGCTCAACCGCGGCGGCTTCGAACGTCATGCCGAGCTGGCGATGCGTGACGCCGTGCGCAGGGGTATTCCGGTCGCCCTGGTCATCGCCGACCTCGACCATTTCAAGAGCATCAACGACAGTTTCGGTCACGCATCCGGCGACCGGGTCATCGAAGCCTTTGCCGGGTTCCTGCGTGATGCGGCCGCCGATCATCACGTCGCCGGCCGCATCGGTGGTGAGGAATTCGCTATCATCCTGCCGGGAACCAACCTCGCCGCCGCGCGGCTCTTCGCCGAAGGCACGCGCAGCGCTTTCGGCGCCTTGCCGATCGACTGTCTGCCGGCGCACCATCGTTGCACCGCCAGCTTCGGCGTTGCCGAGCTTCACCCGGCCGAAGGGTTTTCTGACCTGCTGCGGCGCGCCGACGAAGCGCTCTATCAGGCGAAGGGCAGCGGACGTGATTGCGTGCGCATCTCGATAGGGTCAATCGCCGCCCGGCAGACGGCTGTCGCCAATGCCGGGCCGAAGATCAGCGGCAGGGGCTGAGCTCGGGCATCTCGCCGTCGGAAAGCCCGTACATATAGCTGCGGCCCTTCACGAAAACCGGCGGCCTGTAACAGTCGCTGCTGCTGACATCGTCCGTCTCGTTTTCATAAATTTTGGGCTGGCCGGCGCCGGTGTAGTCCGACAGTTCCTTGGCCAGGTTGCCCTCGCCAACGAGGATGCGCTTGTAGCCGGCGGCGCTTTCGAGGACGAGATTGCCAAAAGAATCGGCGTAGACGCGGTCGCGCGTCCCGGCGAGTGCCGGTGCTGCGAAGCCGATGGCTGCGAAGCCGATGGCCACCGCCACCAGGATGAGCGCCGGAAGGCGCGATCTGCCTGAATTCGAACGCATGGCATCCCCCATTTGTCAGAGGCGAGTCTTCCTCGAATCATAAATTAACCTTTTATTAACCTTTGTTAAGAGGCTAAGCCTGCTGGCAGCCAGGTCTCGGCAAACATGGTTAATATCCGGCGCCTTGGAAGGCTGCGGCCATCTTTCGGCCATGCTTGCCCGCACCATCGCGGCCGGCGCCAAGCGCGACGTCGGGTGATCTTGGCCAATCGCGGCTGGATTGACGCGTAGGGAGGGCAGCATATGGCGTTTGGCCGGACCGTTCGGGTGACGCTTGCGCTTTTACCGTTGCTGATCACCGTTGCCTGCGTGTCGCAGACCAATGCGCCGGCCGCCGCGACCGATTCACCGCAGCCGCGCACCGCGACCTACACTTGCGCTGATGGCGCCAGGATCACTATCGAAAACCTCGGCACTTCGGTGCGCGTACTTGGCCCGGACGGCGCCAGCCAGGACCTGCCGGCCTCGCCCACCAATCAAAGCAGCCGCTTCGGCGCGGCGCATGACGCAATCGTGATCGACGGACGCGACGCGCTGGTGATGAAGGGCGGGCGGACGCCGCTGACCTGTAAGCGTTAATCAGTTTACCGCACTGCAGCGAACATTGCGCCGGCTTTGGCTTGCGCCCTAATCGATTGAAGCGAAACATCGCCCTTTTGTCAGACTAAATTACGTTTTCGAAACGATTTTCCGGCTTTGACGCGGTGCAAAAAGCGCATTAGAAACCGGCTGTCCGAAGTCGCAACCGGAAGCGGTAATGCCGCATTTCCCCTGGGGCTCCAGAGACGCCGAACTGGGGGAGCCATGAGCAAATCACCAGCCACCCGCGAATTTGCCAGACGTGAGCGGCCGCTTTCGCCGCATCTGACCGTCTATCGACCGCCGATCACGATGACGATGTCGATCATCCATCGCATCACCGGTGGGGCGCTTTATTTCGGCACGCTGCTGGTCGCGCTGTGGCTGATGGCGGCGGCGAGCTCGCAATCCACCTTCGATGCCGTCAACTGGGCCTTCGGCTCGTGGCTGGGGCGGCTCGTGCTGTTCTTCTATACCTGGGCGCTGATGCACCACATGCTGGGCGGCGTGCGCCATCTGATCTGGGACACCGGGGCCGGTCTTGAGAAGGACACGGCCTCGAGGATCGCCTGGGCGACGCTGGCCGGCTCGATTGTACTGACGCTGCTGATCTGGATCGCCGGCTACATGGCGCGGGGGGCCTGATCGTGAGCCACCACAACACCGACATGCGCACGCCGCTGGCGAAGGTCCGCGGCCTCGGCTCCGCCCGCGAGGGTACGGAGCATTTCTGGCGCCAGCGCCTGACGGCGATCGCCAACATCCCGCTGATCCTGTTCTTCGTCGGCTTCCTGATCGCGTTGAACGGCGCCGGCTATGCGGAAGTGCGCGCCGCACTTGCCAACCCGTTCGTGGCGCTGGTCCTGGCCCTGGTGCTCTTGTCCGGGCTCTATCATATGCGGCTCGGCATGCAGGCGATCATCGAGGACTATGTGCATGGCGAGGGCATGCGGCTGGCGCTGCTCGCCCTCAACACGTTCTTTCCCGTAGTGGTCGGCGTCGCCTCGATCTTCGCCCTGCTCAAACTGGCATTTGGAGGCTGAGTTTTGGCCAAGGACGCGAAAAACGCCAACACGGCGTCCGCCTATACCTATGTCGACCACAAATTCGACGTGGTGGTCGTCGGCGCCGGCGGCGCCGGCCTGCGCGCCACGCTCGGCATGGCCGAACAGGGCCTGCGCACCGCCTGCATCACCAAGGTTTTCCCGACGCGGTCGCACACAGTCGCCGCTCAGGGCGGCATCGCCGCCTCGCTGTCCAACATGGGCCCCGATTCCTGGCAGTGGCACATGTACGACACCGTGAAAGGATCGGACTGGCTCGGCGACGTCGACGCCATGGAATATCTGGTGCGCGAAGCACCTGCCGCCGTCTACGAGCTTGAGCATTACGGCGTGCCGTTCTCGCGCACCGAAGAGGGCAAGATCTACCAGCGGCCGTTCGGCGGCCACATGATGAATTTCGGCGACGGCCCGCCGGTGCAGCGCACCTGTGCGGCGGCCGACCGCACCGGCCACGCCATCCTGCATACGCTCTACGGCCAGTCGCTGAAGAACAACGCGCAGTTCTTTATCGAGTATTTCGCGCTCGACCTGATCATGGAGCCGGACGGCACCTGCACCGGCGTCGTCGCCTGGAACCTCGACGACGGCACCATCCACCGCTTCTCGGCAAAAATGGTGGTGCTGGCGACAGGCGGTTATGGCCGCGCCTATTTCTCGGCCACCTCGGCGCACACCTGCACCGGCGACGGCGGCGGCATGGCGGCGCGGGCCGGGCTGCCGCTGCAGGACATGGAGTTCGTGCAGTTCCACCCGACCGGCATCTATGGCGCCGGCTGCCTGATCACCGAGGGCGCGCGCGGCGAGGGCGGCTATCTCGTCAACTCCGAGGGCGAGCGCTTCATGGAGCGCTACGCGCCGTCGGCCAAGGACCTTGCCTCGCGCGACGTGGTCTCGCGCTGCATGACGCTGGAGATTCGCGAGGGACGCGGCGTCGGCAAGAACAAGGACCATATTTTTCTCCACCTCGACCACCTCGATCCGGCCGTTTTGCACGAGAGACTTCCGGGGATTTCGGAGTCGGCAAAAATCTTTGCCGGCGTCGACCTGACCAAGGAGCCGATCCCGGTGCTGCCGACGGTCCACTACAATATGGGCGGCGTGCCGACCAATTACTGGGGCGAGGTGCTCAACCCCACCGCCTTGAACCCGGACCAGGTGTCGCCAGGGCTGATGGCGGTCGGCGAAGCCGGCTGCGCTTCCGTCCATGGCGCCAACCGGCTGGGCTCCAACTCGCTGATTGATCTGGTGGTGTTCGGCCGCGCGGCGGCGATCAGGGCCGGCCAGGTGATCGACCGCAACGCCGCGATCCCGTCGCCCAACGAAGCCTCGGTCGAAAAGATCATGGACCGCTTCGACCGGCTGCGTCACGCCAACGGCTCGACGCCGACGGCCGTGCTGCGCGAAAAGATGCAGAAGGCGATGCAGGACGATGCGGCGGTGTTCCGCACACAGGAATCGCTGGAAAGCGGCTGCAAGCGCATCTCGCAGATCTGGGGCGAGCTCAAGGATGTAAAAGTATTCGACCGCTCGATGATCTGGAACTCCGACCTGGTCGAGACGCTGGAGCTGGAAAACCTGATGGCCAACGCCATCACCACCGTCTACGCCGCCGGAGCGCGCAAGGAGAGCCGCGGCGCGCATGCGCGGGAAGATTTCTCGGCTCGTGATGATCTGGCCTGGCGCAAACACACGCTGGCCCGGCTCAGCGAAGATGGCGAGGTGACACTCAGCTACCGGCCGGTGCACACCGAGCCGCTGCTTAGCGAAGCAGACGGCGGCATCAACCTGGCCAAGATCGCGCCCAAGGCCAGGGTGTATTGACGATGGCCGCCGTGGATGAGACTTGGTTCGGGCTGAGGCTCGTCATCCGAAAGGACCCGAGGTAATGGTCGAACTGACGCTCCCAAAGAACTCGAAGATCAAGCCTGGAAAAACCTGGCCGAAGCCGGAGGGCGCGACCAATCTGCGCGAATACCGCATCTACCGCTGGTCGCCGGACGATGACGAGAACCCGCGCATGGACACCTATTTCGTCGACATGGACGATTGCGGGCCGATGGTCCTCGATGCGCTGCTCTGGATCAAGAACAAGATCGACCCGACGCTGACGCTGCGCCGCTCCTGCCGCGAGGGCATCTGCGGCTCCTGCGCCATGAATATCGACGGTTCCAACACGCTCGCCTGCACCAAAGGCTGCGATGACATTTCCGGCGCGATCAAGGTCTATCCGCTGCCGCATATGCCGGTGGTCAAGGACCTGGTGCCCGACCTCACCAATTTCTACGCCCAGCACGCCTCGATCGAGCCGTGGCTGAAGACGGTGTCGCCCGAGCCGGCCAAGGAATGGTTGCAGAGCCATGAGGACCGCGAAAAGCTCGACGGGCTCTACGAATGCATATTGTGCGCCTGCTGCTCGACCTCATGCCCGAGCTATTGGTGGAACGGCGACCGCTATCTCGGCCCGGCGACGCTGTTGCAGGCCTATCGCTGGCTGATCGATTCCAGGGACGAGGCCACGGGCGAACGGCTCGACAATCTCGAAGACCCGTTCCGGCTCTATCGCTGCCACACCATCATGAACTGCGCCCAGACCTGTCCCAAGGGTCTGAACCCGGCCAAGGCAATCGCCGAGATCAAGAAGATGATGGTGGAGAGACGGGTGTAGCGGCGGACGGGTGCCGTCGAGATCGTGTCATAGGTAGCGATCCTTCGCGCCCCCCTCTGTCCTGCCGGACATCTCCCCCACAAGGAGGGAGATTGGCTGTCGCAACGGCTTTCGCCAATCGCCAACGTCGCAAGAAAGGCTCCATCGGCGAAGCTGCCAATCTCCCCCCAAGAGGGGGAGATGTCCGGCAGGACAGAGGGGGGCGCTGTCCCGCCGACTTCAAAAAAGGTTCTGCCCTGTCGCGGCGCTCCGATGTCTGTCAAAATTACAGCCAAAGAACCATTAGCAATCAAACAGCCAATCCAATGACCGACTCCGAACTGCCCGTCCTGTCTCCCGTCGAAGCGCGCGTGCTCGGTTGCCTGATCGAAAAGAAGGAACTGACGCCCGATATCTACCCGCTGACGCTCAACGCAGCACTTGCCGCCGCCAACCAGAAGACGGCGCGCGAGCCGGTGATGTCGGTCGAGCTTGTCGAGGTAAGACGAGCGCTTGGCCAACTTGAGCACAAGGGTCTGGTCAGGCAGGTCTTTGCCTCGCGCGTCGAGCGCTATGAGCATATCGTCGCGCAGCGCTTTTCGCTGACCTCAGCGCAGATTGCGCTGCTCGGCCTGCTGTTGCTGCGCGGTCCGCAGACCGCCTATGAATTGCTGGCGCGAGCTGAGCGCATGGCGCGGTTACCCTCCATCGATGAGCTTCGCAGCAATCTCGACCTGTTGATCGGCCGCAAGCCGCCGCTCGTTCAGCAGATCGATCGTGGACCCGGCCAGCGTGAGGACCGCTATGCGCATCTCTTGAGCGGACCGGTGCAGACGCCAATGGCTGCAACGCCACTGCAATCGCCTTCGCCGGCCCCGGATCTCGAAGCACGCGTGCAGGCTCTCGAGGAAGAGGTTGCAGAATTGCGCGCACGCATCGACGCGCTGACCGGCGAAGGACGATAACGCCTCGCCGGTCCATTGCGCTGCCGGTTCGCGAGAGCGGGCCGCTCAGCCGAGCTTGGCGTCGAGTGACACTTTTATCGCGCCAAGCGCCTTCGAAACGGGACACCCGGCCTTGGCCTGTTCGGCCAGCTCCTGGAATTTCGCCGCATCGATGCCCGGCACCTTGCCGACCAGCGTGAGCGCGCTGCCGGTGATGCCGGTGCCTGGAACCAGCGTCACCACGGCCTTGGCGTCGAGTTCGGTGGCGGGGGTGCCGTTCTCGGCCAGGACATGCGAAAGCTGCATGGCAAAGCAACCGGCATGCGCCGCTGCGATCAGTTCCTCCGGATTGGTGCCGGATTTGCCGCTCTCGTCCTCGAAGCGCATCTTGAACGAGTAGGGCGTGCCTTTCAGAGTCCCGCTCTGGGTGTCGAGCGTGCCCTTGCCCTCTTTCAGATTGCCTTGCCAGACGGCGTTTGCAGTGCGGTCCATGAATTCCTCCTTGATGCGGTGGCTGAGCCGGGTTCGGCGTCTGATCGACTATAGCGCGCGCGGGCACGAAGGCCACCCGTGCTTTCGCGCCAATGGCCACGCAAAAAAATCCGCGTGCAAAAATGTCGACTTCCATCCGCCTCGGCCGTCCTGCGGGCGGCCACGGGTTTTGTGGCCGGATGGAGGATCACATGAATGATTTGTTTTCTGCCCACTGGAGAGACACCGGCGGAAAGGCTGCTGAACAAGAAGCCGACTGGTTGCATCGGCCAACTTCCGGTTTCGGTCGACTGCTTGTGGCGGTCGCCATCATCGGGGTTGCGTTGTCCCTTGTCGATCACGCGGCGGACAAAAGCCCGGCTGAGACGTTGGTTGCCAACGGCTCGTCCCAACGAGGAAGATGAGAGATGAAATACGTTTGCCTGGTCTACGGCGAGGAAAAAGACCTTTATGCAATGAGCCCGGAGAGGCTGGCCAAGCTCGACGCTGACTCGCTGGCTTATTACAAATCGGTGGAGCAAAGCGGTCGGCTGATCATCGCGCAGGCGCTGCAGTCGGTGAAGACCGCGAAAACCGTGCGCCGGCGCAAGGGCAAGAGGCTGATCACCGATGGCCCTTTCGCCGAGACCAAGGAGCAATTGCTCGGCTTTGTCATGATCGAGGCTCGGGATATCGACGAGGCGCTGGAGATTGCCGACGGCATCCCGCTGGCCGAAATCGGCACGATCGAGGTCAGGGCGATCTACAACGTGCCGGGGTCCTAGAGATTATTCTGTTTTGCGTCCGGCTGAATCAGTATCTTCTGCAGGCGCAACTTTTGCGTGTTGAAGCGAGGCAGCACTTCTCCTATCGTCGCTGCGGTTTGGGGATCACGGGCATGCATATTCTGATTGCTGCAATTGGGCTGTTGGGGGCGGCGGCGTTCTGGTGGTATCGGATGAAGGCCATGAACGATGCGGCGCGCGAGGTCGCGGACGTCGTCGGGCGTGTGCAAGGGAACATTCGCCGTAAGAGACTGCGTAAGCAGGCGGCGCTCTCACCGCTGACGGCGATCGACGATCCGGTCGTGGCGGCCGCGACGCTGATCACCGCAATCGTCTCCGAGAACGGCCCTGTCCTGCCGCAGCGCGAAGCTGCGATTCGGTCGCTGATGTCGGAGATTGCAGACGACAAGAAGACCGAGGAGGCCGTGGTCTACGCCAAATGGGCGGCGTTGCAGATCGATGATGCCACTGTTGTCATCGACAAGCTGGCGCCGTTCCTGCGCGAACGTCTGGATGTGACTGAGCGAAACGATTTGCTGCAGATGGTGAACCGCGCGGCGCAGGCCGGTGAGCAACCCCTGAAGATATCCGACCAGCGGATACTGCGGCTGCGCCAGAAGCTCGGCTTCGAGGTCAACTAGATCGCCTCGCCCTTGAGCAGCTTCGGCGTGTCGCCGGACAGACCGGACGCCTGGCGGATGAAGAAATCCTTCAACCGCGGCATGCGTTCGACGAGTCCGAGGCCGATGTCGCGGACGGCGCGCAGCGGGCTGATGTCGTTGGAAAACAGCCGGTTCAGGACATCGGTGGTGATGCCCATCTGCAGCGTGTCGAAGCGCCGCCACTGCTGGTAGCGTTCGAGCACGTCGAGCGCGCCGATATCCTGGCCGAGCCGGTCGGCCTCGACCACCACTTCAGCCAGTGCCGCCACATCCTTGAAGCCGAGATTGAGGCCCTGACCGGCGATCGGGTGGATGCCGTGGGCCGCGTCGCCGGCGAGCGCAATGCGCGGCGCGACGAAGGCGCGGGCAAGCGTCAGGCCGAGCGGCCAGGCGCGCGGCCTGTCGGCGACGTGTATTTCGCCGAGCTTCAAGCCAAACCGCTGTTCGAGCTCGTGCTCGAAGACGAGGTCGTCGCCGTCGACCAGTTTTTCGGCATCTTCCGACCGCTCGACCCAGACGATCGACGAGCGGTTGGTCCCGTCCTTGTCAGGCTTGAGCGGCAGCGTGGCGAACGGGCCGGCTGGCAGAAAATGCTCTTCGGCGCGGCCGTTGTGCGGCCGTTCGTGCGCCACGGTGCAGACGATGCCCGACTGGCCGTACTCCCATTTCACCGTCTTGATGCCGGCCATGTCGCGCAGCTTCGAGTTGACGCCGTCGGCGGCGATCAGCAGCCGCGCCTTCAGCGTCGGGCTGTCGGCAAGATGCACGGTGATGCCGGCGCCGTTCACGTCGAAGGCACTGACGGCGACGCCTTCGATGATGTCGATGCCGATTTTTTCAGCGTGCCGGCGCAAGACGCCATTCAAATCCCGGTTTGCGACCATGTGCGCAAAGGCTTCGCCGGGCGCGACCTCGCCATCGAAAGTGAGAAACACCGGGCGCACCGGATCCGAGGTGCGCGAATCGGTGACGATCATTTCGGTGATAGCCTGCGCCTCGGGCGCGATTTCGGCCCAGACGCCGAGCTGGTCGAGCATGCGGCAAGCGGCAGCGGCGATGGCCGAAGCGCGGCCGTCCTTTTGCCAGACGCCGGCGGGCGCGGCGTCGACGACAGCGACCGCCAGGCTCGGCCGGGCCTGTTTCAGCGATACGGCGGCGGCAAGGCCGACATAGCCCGCGCCGGCGACCAGGATGTCGAGCGAGGTTTTTGCATCCGCCTTGCGATCCACCATGGCAAATTCCTTTCCGGCCAAATTCCCTTCCGGCCTTGACTGCCCGTCATTCCTGTCGGAAACCGCCATAACACTTTTGCAGTGAGGGCGCGAAACATGACGGCGGCCATGGACGAGCTTCTCGGCATTCTCGACCTCGAGCAGCTGGAACACAACCTGTACCGTGGTCGCAGCCCCAAACTCGACTGGCAGCGTATCTTCGGCGGCCAGACCATCGCCCAGGCGCTGGTCGCAGCCCAGCGAACGGTCGAGCCCGAACGCCACGTCCATTCTCTGCACGGCTATTTCATGCGGCCCGGCGACACCAAGGTGCCGATCATCTACCAGGTCGACCGCATCCGCGACGGCGGCTCCTTCACCACGCGCCGCGTCGTGGCGATCCAGCACGGCCAGGCGATCTTTTCGCTGGAAGCCTCGTTCCAGCAGGACGAGGTCGGGCTCGAGCATCAGGTGCCGATGCCGCAGCACGTTCCGGCGCCCGACACATTGCTGTCGCAGCGCGAATTGATCGGCAAGTTCGGTGAGGCCGTGCCCGACGGCATCAGGCGCTATTGGGAGCGTGACCGGCCGATCGAGATGAAACCGGTGATGCTTGAGCATTACACCAGCCGGGAAAAGCTGGAGCCGAAGCAGAACATCTGGATCCGCACGACCGGCCCGGTTCCGGCCGATCGCGCCACGCAGGCGGCAGTGCTTGCCTATCTTTCCGACATGACGCTGCTCGATACCTCGACCTTTGCGCATGGCCGCGCCATTTTCGATAGCGACATCCAGGCGGCGAGCCTCGATCACGCCATGTGGTTCCACCGCAGCCATCCGCTCGACGACTGGATGCTGTACACGCAGGACAGCCCCTCGACGCAAGGGTCGCGGGGGTTCACTCGCGGGTCGCTGTTTGCCCGCGACGGCACGCTGATCGCCTCGGTTGCCCAGGAAGGCCTGATCAGGCTGAAGCGGTCGCCCGCCGAATAGGCATTTTTGCAAAATTGCCTAGTTTTTAATCAGTTGCGTTATCGCGACTATGCACAGTCAGCCGACAAACCTTCCCCAATCCCTTATTTAACAACAGGTTAACACCCTGCTTCGGCAACTGGCACGGAGCTTGAATCCTAGCGGGCACTCTCCGGCTCTCATGGGGATCGGCGACGTCGTACAAACGCGGGGGACCGCAACAGCAAAGGGTGAAACCTTATGAAAATCGTGATGGCAATCATCAAGCCGTTCAAGCTCGACGAGGTGCGCGAAGCGCTCACCGCAGTCGGCATTCAGGGCCTGACCGTCACCGAAGTCAAAGGCTACGGGCGTCAGAAGGGACACACGGAAATCTATCGCGGGGCGGAATACGCGGTCAGCTTCCTGCCGAAGATCAAGATCGAAGTCGCGGTCGCCCTGGACATGGTCGACAAGGCTGTCGAAGCCATCACCGCGGCGGCCAAGACCGGTCAGATCGGCGACGGCAAGATCTTCGTTTTCGGCATCGACCAGGCGGTGCGCATTCGCACCGGCGAAACAGACACCGACGCGCTTTGAGCTGCGGACACGTATCCCAATGGAGAGTTCAATGAATATTCCTTCTACTTTGAAGTCGGTGGCGCGCACCGCGCTGCTGGGCTCGCTCGCTATCGCAGCACTGGGCACGGTCGCCGCATTCGCGCAGGAAGCGGCGCCAGCCGTCCCGGCAGCGCCAGCCGCACCGGCCTTTACAGTCGACAAGGGTGACACGACGTGGATGATGATTTCCACGATCCTGGTGCTGTTGATGACCATTCCCGGCCTTGCCCTTTTTTACGGCGGCCTGGTTCGCGCCAAGAATATGCTGTCGGTGCTGATGCAGGTTTTCACCATCACCAGCGTGGTCATGATCGTCTGGGTTTTCTACGGCTACAGCCTTGCCTTCACCCCCGGCAACGCCTTCATCGGCGGTCTTTCCAAGATGTTTCTCGCCGGCGTCGACGTGACGACGGTGTCGGAAACCTTCACCAAGGGCGTCGCCATTCCCGAGCTGGTGTTCGTCATCTTCCAGATGAGCTTCGCCTGCATCACGCCCGCCCTGATCGTCGGCGCCTTCGCCGAACGCGTCAAGTTTTCGGCCGTGATCCTTTTCACCATCCTCTGGGTCACATTCGTCTATTTCCCGATCGCGCATATGGTCTGGTTCTGGGGCGGCCCGAGCGCTTATAGCGACCCGTCGGGGCTCATCTTCGGCTTCGGCGCCATCGACTTCGCCGGCGGCACCGTCGTTCACATCAATGCGGGCATCGCCGGCCTTGTCGGCGCGCTGATGATCGGCAAGCGCATCGGCTACAACAAGGACATCATGGCACCGCACTCGATGACGCTGACCATGGTCGGTGCTTCGCTGCTGTGGGTTGGCTGGTTCGGCTTCAACGCCGGCTCGAACCTCGAAGCCAACGCCTACGCTGTGCTGGCCATGGTCAACACCTTCGTCGCCACAGCGGCGGCGGCAGTGACCTGGATCGTACTCGAAACGCTGCTGCGCGGCAAAGCGTCCATGCTTGGCGCGGTTTCGGGCGCCGTTACCGGCCTTGTCGCCGTCACGCCCGCTGCCGGTTTTGCCGGACCGATGGGCGCCATCGTGCTCGGCATCGTCGCCACCTGCGTCTGCTACTTCTTCGTCTCGGTCGTGAAGAACAAGTTCGGCTACGACGACAGCCTCGATGTCTTCGGCATCCACTGCATCGGCGGCATCATCGGCGCGCTCGGCACCGGCATCCTGGTCAACCCCGCCCTTGGCGGCGCTGGCATCGTCGATTATTCGACAGCCGACTTCGCCGCCGGCTATGCCGGCACGGCCACCCAGTTGTGGTCGCAGTTCAAGGGTGTCCTGGTAACCGTCCTGTGGTCGGGCATCGGCAGCGCCATCCTCTACAAGATCGTCGATATGATCGTAGGCCTGCGTCCGACAGCGGATGCAGAGCGTGAAGGGCTCGACCTCACCGCGCATGGCGAAGCGGCCTATCACCCGTAAGTCTTGTCGGGGCGGCCTCGGCCGCCCCGCATCCTCCCATCCCGTCGTGACGCTCCTGAAAAGGGCTCACGCATTGAGGCCCGGACCCGTTCCGGGCCTCTTTTTTGCGCGCAGATGGCCGTTGTGGCTCGATCACAATCGCTTGATCAGGCGGTTGATCGGCCGGCAATGCGAAACGCCGGCCGCGGCGGCCCCGAGGAAACCATTTATGGATACCGAAAACATCTGTCTGGGAGCGCTTGCTCTGCCATGAGCGCGCCCCTCACTTTTTCTGCCAACCAGATGCACTAGTGGCCGGTCTCTTGGGATTCGTAGGTGTAGGCGGGGCAGGGCGATCCACGCCGCGCGGCGGTGGCGGGTTTATACCCCCTTTGCGCTCATACCCTTCTTCGAGTTTGATTGCGTAACCACGGCTCTCCGAGTTCTTTGGCGGTGACGGTCTATGTGACATTGTCGGTGACCTCCGGGCGCGTCGGCTGAATGGGGAACTCAATGTGCAGTCCCTCTGGCTCTCTGGCTATATATAGTCTCGGAGGCGACGATATCAGGTTGCCTTCGAAATCGTAAACATCGACTTCGGAAAGTACCAGCTCGCGAAGTTTTTCGGTTTCCGAGAAAACCAGTACCCAGCCGGAATAGACGACTTTGTTCGCGAAATCGCGAATGTGCACAAACTGAACATCGGCAGAGTTCGAATTGAACGTGAATTCCCAAACGTCCTCGTCGCCGTATCGCTTCGTCGCTCGAATTCCTTGAAGTATGCGGGTCAGGATTTTGTAATTGACGGCGTAAAGCCAAATGATCGACGCAGAAAACCCGACTAATATCGCCCAGAGGGTCTGGATCACCATGCCCCGGGTGAGGACGTTTTTGTCTGCTGCGTTAGCAAGGTCAATCATTTCAAAAGGGGCATTTAGCAGCAAGAACAACACGTACGTCGCGGCATACGAGGTAAGGCCAAACAAGATCACGCGAATGCCGAACTCGAAGTGTGATTGATCTCTTTTATTGCCGTAGGCGGCGTCGATCCTTGCCCAAAGAACGCCCGGCAGCAGCAAGATAGCAAGCTGAATAAAAAACAGACTTGGCGTCATTGTCAGTCTTCACGATGTTTTGAGGCAACAGCAGATGCTTAAACGCCTATCACCTCGCGAGCGGTTCGAACAGCTTGTCTCGATCCTTTGATCCGTTGCTGCGCGCCGCGTGTATCAAGGCGATTCAGGACAATCAAAAATGCCAGCTCCGGGATGGACAGGACCGGCCCACAGCTCAACCCCGGCAACCGCCTTAATCATTTCAACCCCTTATAGTTAATGCTGCCTTAACCTTCCCGCCGATAGTCTGGAGCCCGAATCTGCCGATCTGCGCGTACGCTATCGGCCAGGCAATGACAGACGGGGAAGAACATGCGTTCAGGGGCTTCAGCACCGCTCGCGCTGGCCGATACGGGGTACGGCATCCGGGCGTTCGCGCGGCGTCAGGTCGGCCGGCTGGTCGGCGCCGGCCTGTTTGCGCTGGTCGCCTTCGGTATCGCCAGCCTCGCCACCTGGAACGTCGCCGACCCAAGCTTCTCCCACGCCACCGATAACATCGTCACCAACGCCATGGGCTATGTAGGCGCTGTCTTCTCCGACCTTGCCATGCAGTTCTTCGGCCTTGCTGCCGTCGCGGCGCTGGTGCCGGCGGTGGTCTGGGGATTTCTGCTGTTTTCTGCGCGCGGCGTCGACAGGCTGCCGAAGCGCGGGCTCGCCTGGTTTGGCTACGCGGTGCTTGCCGCGGCCATCGCCGGCTGCGTGGTGCCGCCCAAGACCTGGCCGCTGCCGACCGGTCTCGGCGGCGTGTTCGGCGACATGGTGCTCAAGATTCCCGGTCTCATCGTCGGCGGCTATCCAACCGGTCTTATCGCCAGCGTGCTCGCCGTGCTTCTCGCCGCCCCGGCGCTGTGGCTGTTTGCCTATGGCTCGGCGCTGATTGCACGCAAGAACGGTTTCGCCGTCCTGGAGCAACCGGCCGCAGCCGATCCGAGGGACCAAGACGATCTGCTTTTCGACAATGACGAGGACGAGGGCGACGAGGGCATTCTGGCGCTTGGCGCGATCACGCATTGGTGGCTGTCGTTGCGCGCCTACCTTCGCCGCCGCGCGGCGCGCCGCCGGGAGCGCGACGATTTCGAACCGGAAATGGAGCCGCGCGCCAGCGCCTGGCGTCGCGCTGCCGAGCGGGTCGAATCGGCCGAATTCGCTGAATCGCGGATGAGCGCCGATGGCCGGGCCCGCGTCGAGCCGGAATTCTTCGCCGCCATGGTCAACGATCGCAGCGCCTCGCTCGATCCCGACGACGCCGATGTTTTTGACGATGACGACGACATGGACTTTGCGCCGGAGCCCGTGGGCCAGCGCAGCACTGCGCCCAATGCGAAGGTGCAGCCGTTCCGCTCCGATGCGGCCACCCGCGTCGCGGCGCCGGCGCCCCGGCCGGTTCCGGGCGCCCGTGTCCAGCGCGAAGCCCAGACCTCGCTGATCGGCTCCGAACAATTCGAAATGCCATCGCTGCATTTCCTGTCCGAGCCGAAGAACGTCGTGCGCGACGCCAGCCTGTCCAAGGATGCGCTGGAGCAGAATGCCCGACTGCTCGAGGGCGTGCTGGAGGATTTCGGCGTCAAGGGCGAGATCATCCATGTCCGCCCCGGCCCGGTCGTCACGCTCTATGAGCTGGAACCGGCGCCCGGCATCAAATCGTCGCGGGTCATCGGCCTGTCCGACGACATCGCCCGCTCGATGAGCGCGATCGCCTGCCGCGTCGCCGTGGTGCCTGGCCGCAACGCCATCGGCATCGAGCTGCCGAACGCCAAGCGCGAGACCGTTTATCTCAGGGAGATCATGGCCAGCCGCGATTTCGAGACCACCAAGGCCAAGCTGGCGCTGGCCCTCGGCAAGACCATCAACGGCGAGGCGGTCATCGTCGACATCGCCAAGATGCCGCACGTGCTGGTCGCCGGCACCACCGGTTCGGGCAAGTCGGTCGCCATCAACACCATGATCCTGTCGCTGCTTTACCGGCTGACGCCGCAGGACTGCCGGCTGATCATGATCGACCCGAAAATGCTGGAGCTCTCGGTCTATGACGGCATCCCGCATCTTTTGACGCCTGTCGTCACCGACCCGAAGAAGGCGGTGGTGGCGCTGAAATGGACCGTGCGCGAGATGGAGGACCGCTACCGCAAGATGTCCAAGGTCGGCGTCCGTAACATCGACGGTTTCAACGCGCGGGTGCAGCAGGCGGAGAAGAAAGGCGAGAAAATCTCGCGCACCGTGCAGACCGGCTTCGACCGCCAGACCGGCGAAGCGATCTACGAGACGGAAAACCTCGATCTCGAGCCGATGCCCTACATCGTCGTCATCATCGACGAGATGGCCGATCTGATGATGGTCGCCGGCAAGGACATCGAAGGCGCGGTGCAGCGCCTTGCGCAGATGGCGCGTGCCGCCGGCATACACGTCATCATGGCGACGCAGCGACCGTCGGTCGACGTCATCACCGGCACGATCAAGGCCAACTTCCCGACCCGCATATCCTTCCAGGTGACGTCGAAGATCGACAGCCGCACCATCCTGGGCGAGCAGGGCGCCGAACAGCTGCTTGGCATGGGCGACATGCTCTACATGGCTGGCGGCGGCCGCATCCAGCGCGTACACGGCCCCTTCGTTTCCGATGACGAGGTCGAGAAAATCGTCGCGCATCTGAAGCTGCAGGGCGTGCCGGAGTATCTTGATGCCATTACCGAGGATGACGATGAGGACGACGACGAGCCGTCGGGCAAGGGTGGTTCGGGCGGCGGCGGCAATTTCGAGGATTCCGACGATCCCTACGACCAGGCGGTTGCCGTGGTGCTGCGCGACGGCAAGGCCTCGACCAGCTACATCCAGCGCCGGCTTGGCATCGGCTACAACCGCGCCGCCTCGATCATCGAGAAGATGGAGAAGGAAGGCATTGTCGGCCCGGCCAACCATGCCGGAAAACGCGAGATTCTGGTGCCGACGGAAGACGACAAGTTCTGATCCGACCGGCAGGACCCGATAGGATTTTCGCCGCTGCAACCTGACCGCAGCAACTTTGAACCTTCTGGCGCGTTTGCAACGACCAAGCGCTGTTCGGCCGCCAAACTTAAGCCCAACTGGGGGGCCAAACACTGCGACAACAGATAAACCAGACGAGAGTGACCGGCATGAAAAACTCTTCTTTCGCCACGATCAGCGATTTTGCCCCGACCCGCCGCCAGCTGCTTGGCCTCGGCCTGGTCCTGGCAGGTGCTGCGGCCATCAATGTCGTGCCGGGGGTCCAGTTGCTGGCGTCGGCGCAAGCGGCGGTGCCACCCACCGCGCAGAAGATCGCCGACCATTTTTCCTCGGTCAAATCGATGACCGGCGAATTCGTGCAGTTCGGACCCAAGGGCGAGCAGACCGGCGGCAAGTTCTTTCTGGAACGGCCGGGCAAGATCCGCTTCAACTATGACGGGACGTCGAATTTCAGGGTGATTTCCGATGGCAAGTCGGTGGTCATCCTCAACAAGCGGCTGAAAACGTCCGATCTCTACCCACTGTCGAAGACGCCGCTCAAGCTGCTGCTCGACACCAAGATCGACCTCTCCGGCGGCCGCGTCAAAAGCGTCAAGGAAGAGAACGACGTCACCACCATTCAGCTCGCCGACAAATCGGTGTTCGGCAGTTCGAAAATAACCATGATGTTCGATCCGAAGACCTACGAATTGCGCCAGTGGACGATAACCGATGCGCAAGGCAAGGACACGACGGTGATGATCTTCAACGTCAGGGAAGGCGTGAGCTTCGCCCCCGACACCTTTGCTATCGATTATACGGCGAACCGCGAGCTGAACACCAAGTCGCGGTAGCATTCCATCGCCGTCGGAAGGGTTTCCGGCGTTTGCGCTGCCCCTCACCTGCCTGCCGGCATCCTCTCCCCGTATAGTGACGGGGAGAGGGGACCCTTTGTCATGATTTCGCCAATTGTCAGCGTTGCAAACGAGCGCCAAGGCTGCCGCCAGCCCCTTCTCCCCGTCACTATACGGGGAGAAGTGCCCGGCAGGGCGATGAGGGGCGGCGCCGAGGTCGACCATGACATCAACAGGTCCGGCCAGGCGCCCGGCTTGTTTTTGAAGCGTATGGCTGGCAGTAGTTTCCGGAACTGCCTCGCCAAAAAGGCACCAGCCCGTAGGAGCCCTCTGGCGGATTTGGCGCTGTCCCGGAATCCCAAAATATGCCCTTTTCCATCGCCACCTGGAACATCAATTCCGTCCGCCTGCGCATGCCGATCGTCGAACGCCTGCTTGTCGAAAAGGCACCGGACGTGCTCTGCCTGCAGGAAACCAAAGTTCCGGATGAGCTGTTTCCCGAGAAGGCCTTTCGCAAGCTCGGCTACGAGCACATCGCCTTCCACGGCCAGAAGGGCTATCACGGCGTGGCGACGGTGGCACGCCGGCCGATCGAAGTGGTCGAAAGGCGCCGCTTCTGCGAGATCGAGGACTGCCGGCATCTCTCGGTCACCGTGCAAGCCGGCGGCAGGGCGATCCTGCTGCACAATTTCTACGTCCCGGCCGGCGGCGACGAGCCCGACCCGGAGATCAACCGCAAGTTCAGGCACAAGCTGGATTTCGTCGCCGAGATGAACGCCATCCGCGCCGAGCACGACGAAGTCTCCGGTTCGATCCTGGTCGGCGACCTCAACATCGCGCCGCTCGAGCACGATGTCTGGTCGCACAAGCAGCTCTTGAAAGTCGTCAGCCATACGCCGGTCGAGACGGAAAATTTCGAGGCGATGCGGCTCGCCGGCAACTGGGTCGACCTGATGCGGCTCAACGTGCCTTATGAGCAGAAGCTCTACACCTGGTGGAGCTATCGCGCGCAGGATTGGGAAGCGTCGGATCGCGGCCGGCGGCTCGACCATGTCTGGTCGTCGCCAAATCTGGTGCCGAGCTTTGCCGGCTACGAGATCCTGCGGCCGGCGCGCGGCTGGGAACGGCCGTCGGACCATGTGCCGGTCATAGCGCGGTTCGACCTGGATTAGCGCCGGCAGTCATTCTACGACTGAAAGTCCTTCTGTAGCGATCCTTCGCGCCCCCCTCTGTCCTGCCGGACATCTCCCCCACTTGTGGGGAGATTGGCCGTCACCTTGGCTTTCGCCAATCTCCAACGCTGCAGAAGTGGGCGGAGCGCTCGAACTGCCAATCTCCCTCCTTGTGGGGAGATGTCCGGCAGGACAGAGGGGGGCGCTGTCCCATAGGCGCTAACTTAGGGCACGAGCGTTATCCTTGCTGCGGCGGATTGGCTTTTTCGTCGCCTCGGTGGATC
>NZ_JBVVQU010000045.1:0-57543 GCF_055811555.1 Mesorhizobium sp. WSM4813 | reverse complement strand
AAAGAGGGTTCGGTCTCCCGTCCGCCACCGCACCTGCTTTCATAGCAGAGTCGGCAAGAAACAAGTTACAAGGGGGGCGCTGTCCCGCCGACCTGTCCGCCGCCAGCCTTGCCGTCGTTTCCATCCTCACAATACTACCGCCCCATCAGCAAGGCGACGATCATCCGCTGCAGATTGCCGCGCGGGGCGAATTCTACCCGGTCGAACTCGCGGCTTGCCTTCTGCCGAGCCTGGGAGAGTTCGGCAAGCCGCCTGGTCATTTCGGTCCTGATCTTTTTGCAGGCGGGATCGTCGGGGACGGACAAGCCGATGGTGGCCGCCTCGATCTTGCGCGCCATGTCCGTATACATCTTGCCATGCACCTTTTCATGGGCGGCGAGGCCAGCAGCAAAAACCTCCCAGCTTTTTTGAACGGCGTCCGGTAGCGACCCGGATAGCTCGGGCAAGATGTAGGTGATGATGAGCTTGGGCCGCGCCGACACCAGCACGCAGGCATTGCCTTGTCGCTGATAGTCCCTGACCCAGGTGAGCTTGAAATTGGTGTAGGCCATGGCGCGAACCTTGGCCTTGCCGATCATCGGCCCGCGCTCGCCCATCGAGGCATGGAGTTGGGGCCCGTTCTGCCCTGAAACGGCGTAGGTCTCGACCTTCTCGACCGGCTTCCACTGCGACTTCGACTGCGCCCCCATCTGCGCCTGCCCCGGCGATGCCAGCAAACAGGCTAGGAGCAGATACTTCAGAACGGCTGTTTTCATGCGAATCCCCCCGGGCCGATGGCTTTGGTGCGCTTGAGATCATCAACGCGTGGCCGGAATGCGGTCAAGGCGCCATTGCCAAACTCGGCGTTTGCATTTCGCGAAAGAACCAATCGACGGCGATGTGCCGCAAACTCAATCCGCTTGGCAGGTTCGTTTTGAAATCTTCTTTCTGATCTAATTTCTATAAACTCAGTAGAGTATGCACAGGAGCCGTTTTGCGAGGAGCCCAAAATGTCGAAAAAGCTGGTGGTGGGGCTGTCGGGCAACCTGACCCGACCGTCGAAGACCAAGGCGTTCATCAGCCACATCGTCGCGGAGGTGGCGAGCAGCACCCGTGCAGCCTCGACCGTTTTCGACATCGAGGATCTCGGTCAGTCGTTCCCGCTGGCAAGGCGCATTGGCGATCTGGATCCGTTGGCCAGAAACATCGTCGAGCGATTGCTGGGCGCCGATGTCCTGGTGGTTGGCTCGCCGACTTTCAAAGGCAGCTATACCGGGCTTTTCAAGCATTTCTTCGACCTGCTCGACCCGTCATCCCTGAGGGGAAAGCCGGTCATCCTTGCTGCGACCGGCGGCGGCGATCGTCATTCTCGGGTGGTCGAACATCAGCTGCGGCCGCTGTTCGGCTTCTTCGAGGCGCTGACCCTGCCGACCGCGATCTACGCCTCCGACAAGGACTTCGCCAACGGCGTGCTGGTGTCCGAAGCCATCCATGCTCGCGCCAGGCAAGCGGTCGCCGAAGCGTGCCGGGCGGTGCCGCGCAGCGTCGGCCTTGCCGCCTGAACCACCGGTCAGTGACCCTCGATTCCCTTTCCGCACAGCTCAGAAGGAACCCGCAATGACCAGACCCAGCAAGTCCAGGCAGATCAAGCTTGGTGCTTTCCTGCCCGGTGGCGGACAGCATATCGCCGCCTGGCGACATCCTGACGCGCCGGCCGACGGCGCGACGAATTTCGAGTTCCACAGGCAGCTCGCGCTGACCGCCGAGCGCGGCCTGTTCGACGCCTATTTCCTCGCCGACAATCTGACCGTCGGCCTCGGCGCTCGCGAAGGCGGCAATGCCAAGATCGCCGGGTTCGAGCCGGTGACGCTGTTTGCCGCATTGGCGCCGCTCACCACGCATCTGGGCTTCATCGCCACCGCCTCCACCACCTATGAGGAGCCCTATACGCTCGCCCGCAAGTTCGCCTCGCTCGATCTTCTGTCGAATGGCCGGGCCGGCTGGAATGTCGTGACCTCGGCGGGCGACGAGACCGCGCGAAATTTCAATCGCGCGACGCAGCCTGCCCACGCCGAGCGCTATGCCCGGGCGCAAGAGCATGTCGAGACGGTCAAGGCGCTGTGGGACAGCTGGGAAGACGATGCCTTCATCCGCGACAAGAAGTCGGGGCGCTTCTACGACAAGGACAAGCTCCACGACATCGACCACAAGGGCCGGCATTTCAGCATCAAGGGTCCGCTCAATGTGCCGCGTCCGGTGCAAGGGCACCCGGTGGTGGTACAGGCCGGGCAGTCGGAGGACGGCCGCAAGCTCGCCGCCCAATCGGCTGAGGTCATCTTCACCGCCCATCAGAATCTGGCCTCGGCGCAAGAATTCTATCGCGACATCAAGGCGCGCGTGGCGGCAGTCGGCCGTGATCCCGGACAGGTGCTGATCATGCCGGGCGTAGCACCCTTCGTCGGCCGCACCGAAGAGGAAGCCCGCGCCAAGTACCAGCAGCTGAACGATCTGATCCTGCCCGAGGATGGCGTGGCCCTGCTCAACGGGCTGGCCGGCCAGACGCTCGACATCAGGGGTTACCCGCTCGACGGACCGTTGCCGCCGAGCAAGGAAACCGAAGGCATGAAGAGCCGCCAGGCGCTGATCCGCCAGATCGCGGACGAGCACAACTTCACCATCCGCCAGCTCTACCAGTGGGTGGCGACGGCCCGCGGCCACTACACGGTCATCGGCAGCGCGGTGCAGGTCGCCGATCAGCTGGAGGAATGGTTCGGCAACGGGGCCGCCGACGGCTTCAACATCCTGCCGCCGTGGCTGCCTGGCGCGCTGGACGATTTCGTCGACCTGGTGATCCCCGAGCTGCAGCGCCGCGGCCTGTTCCGCACCGCCTACGAAGGCAGGACGCTGCGCGAGAATCTCGGGCTCAGGCGGCCGGAAAATCCGTGGACCGCCGCCCGCTCGAAGGTGCTGGCCGCCGAATAGTTCTCTTGAAGGAAAGGGCAAGACGATGAGTTTGCAACACATCGAGCGGCGGGTGACGATCGATGCACATGGCGGCAGAACCAGCCTTGGCGCCGATTTCCCGCGCCTGGCCAACCAGGCGGTCGTCCGCTTCCTGTCCCGCTACGGCATCCTGATCGGCTTTCTCGCGATCTGGCAGGTCTCGAGCAGCGCGGGATGGGTCAACGCGGCGGTATTGCCGCCGATCGACACGATCGTTACCGCATTGTGGAACGGTCTGGCCGGCGGCACCTTGCTTGGCGACATCGCCATCAGCCTGCAGCGCGCCGGCCTCGCCTTCGCGGCGGCGGTGGCGGTTGCCATCCCGCTCGGTCTGTTCATGGGCCAGGTGCGTGCCGTCGAAACCGCGCTTGATCCGATCCTGCAGGTTTTCCGGCAGACCTCGGCGCTGGCGCTCTACCCCGTGTTCATCCTGCTGCTCGGGCTGGGGGAGGCCTCAAAGGTCTTCGTCATCTTCTGGGCGACGCTGTTTCCGCTGCTGCTCAACACCATCAGCGGCGTCAAGCAAGTCGATCCGAAACTGCTCGAAATGGCCCGGGTCTATGGCGCCACGCGGCTCACCGCGTTTCGCCGGGTCGTGCTTCCGGGGGCCGTCCCGTCGATCTTCGTCGGCTTAAGGCTGAGTGCGACCACGGCACTCTTGTTGCTGATTGCCTCCGAAATGATCGGCGCCAACAAGGGCATCGGCTTCCAGGTGATGAACGCGCAATACAACTTCCAGATCCCGCTGATGTTTGCGGCGATCGTCATTCTCGCCGGCCTCGGCCTGATCGCCAACCAGGCATTGATCAGCCTGCAGCGGCGGCTCTGCCGCTGGAGCAATCCCCTCGACTGAGCAGCCCTTTCGCCATCCTCTCCAACAGGAAAGACCGGACCATGCCAATCACTCGCCGTTCCCTGCTTGCAGGCGCTCCCTTTGCCGCCGGCATCATCGCCACCGGCCTGCCCCGCTTCGCCGTTGCGCAAGCCGCGCCGGTCACGTTGCGCTACCTCGCCAGCCGCGGCAGCATCTCGCCGCATGAGCTGGCGGACGAGCTCGGCTATTTCAACGACCTCGGCGTCAAGCTGGAGAATGTCGGCTACTCCAGCGGCGGCCCGGAATCGCTGTTCGCGCTCGCCTCCGGCAGCGTCGATCTCGGCTCGGCCGCGACCGCCGCGGTGAGCAATTCGATCTCCGGCGGCAACGACTTCGTCGCCGCCTATCCAAGCAACGGCATCAACAGGCAAGTGCGCAGCGTCTTCTACGTGCTGGAAGACAGTCCGATCAAATCGATTGCCGACATCGCCGGCAAGACCATTGCGGTCAACACGCTCGGCGCCCATCTCGACTATACCGTGCGCGAGGCGCTGCACGGCGTCGGCCTGCCGCCGGATGCCGCCAACCTGGTCGTGGTGCCCGGGCCGCAGCTCGAACAGACCTTGCGGTCGCGCCAGGTCGATATCGCCGCGCTAGGCTATTGGCAGGCGACGTTCGCTGGCGCGCTGGTCGACAAGGGCGGCGTGCGCGGCGTGTTCAACGACACCGACGTGCTGGGCGAACTGGCCGGCGGCTTCATTGTCCTGCGGCGCGACTTCATCACGGCGCATCCGGATGGCGCCCGCAATTTCATCGAACAGTCGGCCCGCGCCGCCGACTGGTCGCACCAGAACCCGGACGAGGCGCGCAAGGTGCTCGCGGAGATCCTCGATAAACGCGGTGAAAATGGCGAGCTGGCGCGCTACTGGACCGGCTTTGGCCTGCGCGAAGGGGCCAAGGCTGACGACCGCGACATCGACTTCTGGGTCAGCGTGCTCGAGCGCGACGGCCGCCTGCCCAAGGGCAGGCTGAAAGCCGCCGATATCCTCTACCGGCGCGGCGAAACGAAAACCAACTGACCGGGAGACGGGCTATGGGCACCACAAGCGGCGGCGAGGTCACGATACGCGACCTCTCCAAATCCTTCAGCCTCGGCGGGCGCCCGCTTGCCGTGCTGAGGGCGCTCAACCTCGACATCCGCTCCGGCGAATGTCTCGTCATCGTCGGCGCCAGCGGATCGGGCAAGACCACGCTGCTGCGCATTCTTGCCGGGCTGGAGGCCGCCGACAGCGGCGGTGTCGCGATCGACGGCAAGCCGGTCCATGGCGTCGGCGCCGAACGCGCGGTGATTTTCCAGGAACCGCGCCTGCTGCCCTGGCTGACAGTACTCGGCAACGTCGCCTTTGGCCTCGAAGTGCGGGGCGTGCCCAAGGCGGAGGCCGAGGACAAGGCCCGCTTCTATACCGCGCTCGTCGGCCTGGCCGAATTCAGCGATGCCTATCCCAGGCAGCTTTCGGGCGGCATGGCGCAGCGGGTCGGCATCGCCCGGGCCTTGACCGTGCAGCCTGAAATCCTGCTGCTCGACGAGCCGCTGGGCGCACTCGACGCCATGACCAAGATTGGCATGCAGGAGGAACTGGCGCGCATCTGGAGCGAGGAGAACGTCACGATGGTCATGGTCACTCATGATCTGGAAGAAGCGATCTATCTTGCCGACAGGGTGCTGATCCTGCCCAGGGAGAAGGGCGGCACAGCACGGCTGGTCGAGGTTGAACTGCCGCGCCCCCGCGATCGTAGCGAAAGCCGGTTCGTGCGTTATCGCGAAGAACTGCTGCGCGAGTTTGGCTTGCACTGAGACAGCGGGTGAAAGGCGCGTCTTGCGCCGCCCCTACTTCTGCGCCATCACATCCGAAAACAGCGCCCGTTCCACCGCCGGTTCCAGCGTCTCCGCAAAAGGCGTTGCCAAATGGTGGCGGTCGCGGAAGGCGAGCTTGCCGTCGATGAAGACATGGCAGGTGGTCTGATCGCAAAAGCGGTCGGTCATGTCGATATAGCTGGCTTTCGGTGTCGAGCGCACGATATCGCGCTCGATCGTGGCGATGTCGTCGTTTGCCGCCATGATCCTCGGCGTGTCGCATGTCGCGGGCGTCTGGCCCCGCCACAGCGCCCGCGCCACGCATTTGTCGGCATAGCTTGCATTGTAAGGGACGTCCCTGATGACCGCGACCTTGATACCGGCCTCGCTGAACGCTTGGAGCGTCCAAGTCAGGCCTGTCCGCCACTGCTCCTCCCAATTGGCGTGCTTCAATTCCTCGGGCGATTCCTTCATCACATTGCCGATCGAGAATTCCGAGATCACCACCAGTTGCGGATGGAGCGCGATGATGTCCTTGACCGACTGCTCGCGCCATTGATCGCACTCGGTGTAGTCGCGCTTCAGCCGCCAGTTCCAGGTCGTCACCCGCGAAGCGCGGCAGGAGGATTTGAGAAAGGTGACAAGCCGGAAGTTGTTCTTTTCGGCCGCCTTAATCAGCGGCGTCGACCAATGGTCGGCATGCGAGTCGCCGAACAGCACGACCGAGCGCTGGGCATCCTTGCGGCCAAACATGCAGGGTTTCGGCTTGACGGTTTCGAAATCGAGCACGCAGCCGCCGTCGCTCGCGCGCACGGTGGAGAGCTGGGCGGCGCTGTCGGCGATGATGTGCTGTTCGGGGCTGAGATTGTGCTCGGCAAAGCGCGCATTGCCATAGGCCGCGACCACGCCGGCGCCGGTCAGCGCCACGGCGGGCACCAGCGCCCGCGCTGCTCCGGCCATCAGCCAGCCGCTGCGGCGGATCGGGTTCTCGATCAAATGATAGGTGAACATCGACAAAACCAGCGTCAACGCCGCGCAGGCAAAGCGGTCGAGGATGGACAGGTTGGGGACCATCATCGCGGCATAGACGATGACCGGCCAGTGCCAGAGATAGAGCGAATAGGAAAGCCTGCCGAGCCACTGTAGGGGCGCCAGCGCCAGCACGGCGCTCGGCAGGTTGCGGCCGCCGCTGCCGCTGAGCAGCAGCAGCACGGTGCCGGCAACCGGCCATAGCGCATTCACCCCGGGAAAGGGCGAGTCTTCGTCCAACATCAGATAGGCCCAGGCGATCAGCGCCAAGCCGAGGCATGCCTGGAGTGTGGCCAGCAGCGGCCGGTCGCGCCAGATCTTTGCCGGCGCCATGGTCGCGAGGCCGCCGGCGGCGAATTCCCAGGCCCTGAGCGGCGAGAAATAGAAGGCCCAAGGCTGCGCCACGGTGGTGAGCCAGGCGCAGACGGCGAAGGAGGCTAGACCTGCGACGCCAATGACGACGATAGCGGTACGCTTGCCGGGGCGCAGCCATGCGGCGACAAGCAGCAGCGCCGGCCATGTCAGGTAGAACTGTTCCTCGACCGAGAGCGACCAGAAGTGGATGAACGGGTTGTTGGTGGCGTCGGCGGCGAAATAGTCGAACGACCAGCGGATCAGCCAGAGGTTGATCATGTAGGCGGAGGCGAACATGGCGCCTTTCGAATAGAGCGCCTGCTCCTCCGGCGACAGGATGAAATAACCCGCGAATAGCGTGGCGAGGATGACGAACAGCGCCGCCGGCAACAGGCGCCGGGCGCGCCGGGCGTAGAAGCGCCAGAGGTTCAGCCGCCCGGTTTCGGTTATTTCCGTAACCAGGTGCCGGGTGATCAGATAGCCCGAGATGACGAAGAAGATGTCGACGCCGGCAAAGCCGCCGGGCAGGCCGGAGAGACCAAAATGGAAGGCGATGACGCCCGCCACCGCCAGCGCGCGCAGCCCCTCGATGTCAGGCCGAAATGATGCCGACACGCAAAACCTCGTGTGGTCGTTGAAAAGCCACCCGTTGTGAAGACTCGACGCGATGCGTCGATATTGCAATGCAACAAATCTAACGCGGTGCAACATAAGTGGAAGTTCACGGAGTGCGGCGTGTGCTCGTCGGCGTCCATGTCAGCAAGCGCCGCGCGGCGCTGCCATCAGCGCCCGGCGCGGCGGGTTTGAGCACAAGGAAAACAATTGGCCCGGCTAGCGGGCCTGCGTACCCATCTCAGGCTTTAGAAGAGCCCGCCGCTCGCGCGCCGGGCTCCTCCCCGTTTATCGTCACCGATCACGCATGCGCTGGCGGATGATGACGGGAGTCCCAGACCGCCCAGGCCGATGCCGCAATCACCAGCACGCCGAGGACAACATGGGTCGCCATTGCGTTGGCGTTCGCCATGAAGCCGAGCAGCCAGGGTGAGACGATCAGCCAGAGCCCGACGACAAGGTTCACCCACTCTTCCCATTCGGCGAATACCGAAAGCGCCGCGAGAGCCAGGGCGCCGAGCACGACTGCGGCAATCCAGGCGTTCCACGCAGGAGCGGTTTCAGTAGCGAAGCCGATGACCCAGGGTGAGATGAACAGGCATGCCGCAAGGACCAGATTGATCCAATCCTGGGGCTTCTTTCCTTCCATCAGATCGTTTGCCATGACAACCTCCACAGATGAAGCTTGACCAAAGCACTACGTCGCGTGCAGCGCACGCTTAGTCATTGATATATCGTACTTTCGACGGCTTTCAAGGAGTGGCCCCGTAGCGTCGGTTGCGCACCGCGGCGATGCCGAGTCTGCCATCCGCCTGCGCAATTCAAAAGCGCCGGTTCCCGCAGGCTTCGATTGCAGCTCGGGGAGCTCGCGCAAATCATGAGCCAGGCCGGGCGATCACGCCTTTTTCAGGAACTCGGTTTTCAGCACCAGGCCCTTCACCTGCTTGGTATTGCACTCGATCTCGCCGGGATGGCCGGTGAGGCGAATGTTCTTCACCAGCGTGCCTCGCTTGATCGTCTCCGAGGTGCCCTTGACCTTCAAATCCTTGATCAGGGTGACGGAATCGCCCTCGTTCAGCTGGGTGCCGTTGCTGTCTCTTACGATCGCGTCTGTCATGCCGGTTCTTTCTTGGGGCCGATCCACGGACTATCCGGCGGATGGCGGCCAGGTCAAGCGTGCCGGGCACCCGCGTTGCTCATGTCAGGTGCTTCGGCTATTGACCGGCAGCGAATGCCGGCACAGCCCCAGACGGAGTCCGACCATGACAGAGAAGACCATCCTCAAATTCGACGCGGTCGAAAACGCCGAGGCGGGCGATCTCGCAGGCTGGGTCGTCGTCGACGGTAACCCAACCATGAAGACCGCCGTCCAGCACACCACAGCGGACGGCAAGGTCATGTCGGGAACCTGGCAGGCCACCCCCGGCACCTACCATGCAACCTACAGCGACTATGAATTCGTGCACATGATATCAGGCCGTATCGTCATCACGCCCGATGGCGGCGCGCCCGTCGAAGTCGGTCCCGGCGATGCCTTCGTGGTCGAGGCCGATTTCAAGGGAACGTGGAAGATCATCGAGCCGGTGACGAAGCATTTCGTCGTCAGGGTCGGCTGAGGCCGGAGGCGAACGGAACACAGCCTGGCGCGCCGCCGCCAAGCTTGTCGATCGCGGGGCCTGTCGATCCCAGAGCCTCCAGAGCACCGCAAGCTTGGAGCGGTCGAATAAAAAGAAGAGCCCCATCCATTAGGGGATGGATGAAACTCTAGAAATCGAAATAGATCGCCGGCGGATACGGACTGGACGCATTTTTGTCAGCCGGCGCTGCCATCGCACCGGACGAGACGTTGATCCCGCCGGTGGACTTATTGTCGAGCGGCGGCCGGGTTTTCTCGGCTGTGGCCGCTTTCGCATCGGTGGCAACGGCTTTCGTTTTAGCCTCCACAGTTTGCGAAAGTGCGAGCACGGCGAGAAGTGCAGACAGGGCAAGTTTCATGACGGCGTCCCTCTTATGGTTAACGTTACGTTAACCCCAGCGGCCCGCCCGAACACCGCCGCTGTGTGGAAGGGCGTGGAATTCTCCGGAATTCCTGGAATATGGCTTGTGGAAAAGCGCGGCTGCAAGGAACCGGCGCGAGTTAGGCTTACGCAGCCGCGCAGGCCATGGGTTCAATCCCTGAAGCCGGTCGCGTCGAGCAGGGCGACCTGCTTGCCGTCGATGTAAAAGCGTATCACGTGCGCGCTGCCGTCGACTTCGATGCGCGTCGGCTCGATGGCCGGCGACGCAGGAGCCGCCTTGCCATATGTCGCTGCCGCGCGCGAGCCGGCAGCAGCACGCGACGGTCCATCCGGCCCGAAGGTCAGCAGCAGCAGTGCGGCGGATCCTGCCGCAACCGCGGTGAAGGGGATTTTGGGAGAAGCAGTCCGGGACATCGAATATTCCTTCCTTGTTGGGGCGGCATCTACGCTGGTTTGTGCCGGTTGCGAGGGCTCGGCTTCGCCATCGTTCAAATGACTGAGGAAGGGTGTTGGTATTCAAGCCTAGATAGCGTGAGTTTGATATGATTTGCCCTTGCCCTGCGCGACCTTAGCGCCGCCCGGCGGGGCGAAAAGGGCAGGCGCGTGGAGTGGCGTGGAATTCTACGGATTTCCTGGAATATGGACTTTAGGAGAGGTCCGCCTCGCAATGAATGCGGTGGGAGCAAGTGCTGGCACATGTTATGCCTCGCGGTGGCATAAAGGGGCAGGGCGGGGATGGCACAGCACATCGCGCAGAAGTTACGGTTGACTGCGGCCCTGCTGGGAACCGTCGCTCGCAAGGATTTGGCGGCGGCGTTCCGAGGCGTTAACCCGAAGACGGCGTTCGATCTCGGCCGTGCTGACAAATGGCTGCAGGGCCGCGCCCAGCCACGCGAGCTCAGCGTCTACGACGATTGGTCGAAGCTTCTCAAGCTGGAGCAGCCCGGCGCCTGGATCGCAGAGAGCGACCTGCCAGGCTTCACGGCGGCAATCTGCGCCCGCCACGGCATCGAGAGGGCCGAACTGGAACGCCGCGTCGGCGCGCAGTTCGAGACGGCGTCCGGGCATGAAGAGCGAAGCCTTGGATTGGCCCTTGCCGGAACCTATGCATGTTATTCGCGCGCCTTGTCGCCCTATTATCGCGGCCAGTTGATCAGGGGCAGTCTTTCGATAGAGACCGGGCCGGGGGCGCACGGCCTGACTGCCGCCTATCGCGAGGTATTGCCGACCGGGCAGCTGCTGCTCGGTGGACTGATGACGTCGGCAAAACGCGGCCTTTATGCGCATCTGAAGGAAACCAGCGGCGAAGCCCAATTCTTCCTGTGCCTGTTTCCGCACTCGCGGCCCGGAAGCGTGCTTGGCGGCTATCTGTGCGGCACCACCATCATCGGCCCGGAGCCGCAGCCGTCCCTGACCAGGATCCTGATGATCCGCTTGCGCAATCCGGCGCCCGAGGCATGGGGCGGATATCTGCCGCCCGACGGGTCGATCGCTAGGGATTTGGCATCACTCGGGCTGACCATCGAGCAGCCGGAAGCGGTCGATCGGCAGCTGGCGCAATTCCTCGTGGCAGACAGCAAGGACGGCGGTGCCAGCCAGATCCCGCCGGCCGAGTTCCGGGGCATCCTCGACGTGTTCGACCGTCATTGGCTGCGTCATTCGGATTAAGCCTGACCTCATCTTCTGCCTGTGCGGAACCGATCACCACGTCAGTTGTTTTGTCCGGCGACCAAAGCGCCCGTCCGGCCGTCCAGTTGGGCCGCAAAGCGCCGCCATTGCCGATCGCGTCTTCGAACTCGCCGGCGCGAAGAAGCGAAAGTTGCACGCCGGCTCAATATGCCTGATCATGGCTGTGGCAGGGCGGAGGTATCAAGTGGCGGCCAATCGTCGAAACGGCATGCACCCCGCCGGGCCCGGGGTGATGGGCGTTGTCTCCTCTGCCAGAACCCTCCCGCGCATGTCACTGCCCACCGTCGCGACGGTCGTGGCGGCGGTTGCGGCCCTGTATTTCGGGCGCGAGGTTTTCCTGCCGATCGCAATCGCTCTGCTGCTTACCTTTGCGCTCGCGCCCATGGTTTCGGCACTCAAGCGAGTCGGCCTTCCCCGTCTCCCGGCCGTCATCGCCAGCGTGCTGAGTGCATTCACGGTCCTCGCGCTGTTCTCCTTCATTGTCGCAACGCAGGTGAGCGAACTGGCGCAGAATATCCCGCTTTACCAGTCGAATATCCTGACCAAGGTCCGATCCCTGAAGGAGACCGGTGTCGGCGGAGGCATCATCGCCAGGCTGAGTGGCGTGATCGAACGCATTGGTCAGGAACTCGACCGGCAGGAAACCTCACCGCCTACCGCAGGTGAGCCAGAGCGCGAGCCGGTGCCTGTCGAGATCATCGCGCGCGAAAGGCCGCTCCAGGTTCTCCAGAACCTGATCGGCCCGCTGATCAGCCCGCTGGCATCGGCCGGTCTGATCATCGTCGTCGTCATATTCATGCTGCTCGAGCGCGAGGATCTGCGCGATCGTTTCATACGCCTCGTCGGCTATGGCGACCTTCATCGAACAACCGAGGCGCTCCAGGATGCCGGCAAGCGGGTCGGCCGCTATCTTCTCATGCAACTGGTCGTCAATATCCTTTATGCCGTACCGATTACAGCAGGGCTTTGGGTGCTGGGCATACCCAATGCACTGCTGTGGGGATTGCTGGCGCTGGCGCTGCGCTTTGTTCCCTATATCGGCCCCATCATTGGTGCGCTGCTGCCTCTGTTCCTGGCGCTTGCCGTGGCGCCCGGCTGGTCGCTCGTACTGTGGACCGCCGGGCTGTTCGTGGCCATGGAAATGATAACCGGCAACGTCGTCGAACCTTGGCTGTACGGCTCGCGCACCGGGCTGTCACCATTGGCCATCATCGTCGCGGCTATCTTCTGGACCTGGCTCTGGGGTCCGCTGGGCCTGGTTCTGTCGACGCCGCTCACGGTCTGTCTCGTCGTGCTCGGCAGGCATGTGCCGCAGTTCGAATTCCTCGACGTCCTGTTCGGCAACGAACCGGTGCTCGAGCTACATGCCCGACTCTATCAGCGCCTGCTGGCCGGCGACCCGGAAGAAGCCACTGATCACGCCGAGGAGTTCCTGGAGGAAAAATATCTGTTCGAATTCTATGACAAGATCGCCATTCCCGCACTTCTGCTCGGCGAACAGGATCGCGTACGCGGTGTCATGGGCGATGAGCAAAGACGCCAGGTGGCGGCCAGTGCGCAGATGTTGGTGAGGAACCTTGAGGACAGCGCACGGGAGGAAGCGGAGGACGATGACTCAGCCGCAGCCGAGCCTGCCACAGCCGACGAGGACAAGCAGGCTCAACGGGAAAGCGAGGATGACACCGAGCTGCCGGATGGCACGGACATTTCAGTGCTGTGTGCAGGCGGACGCGGCGAACTCGACGATTCGGCCGCCGCCATGCTGGCGCAGGTGCTCGAAGTCCAAGGGGCGACGGTCTCGAAGGCGAGCTTTGCCGATATGGATCCAGCAAGCATTCGCCGGCTCGAGCTCGACGCCGTCGACACCGTTGTGGTCGGATTCCTGAACCGCGACTCCGTCAAGCACGCCCGTTTCCTGGTTCGTCGGCTGAAACGTGCCAAGTCGGCGCTGCGGGTAGGCATCGTGTTCTGGTCGGAGGACGGCCACGACAAAAAGACAGCCGTCGAATTGGCCAATGACATCAACGCCGATTTTGTGGCGTACGGCATGGTCGAAGCCGTTCTGGGCGCGTTGTCGAGCGATCCGCCGGTTGCCCTGAAGGTCGCTGCCAAGCGCCGCCTGCGCCGCCGGCCACGCCCTGCCAAGAAAGCGCCGCTTGCCGCTGCAAAATGAGGGCGGAACAGGGCGGCGAGGGCGTGGGTTCATAATCATGTCTGGCGCATTATCATGTTTGGCGCATTCCTGGCCTCTGCCGCCGACTTGGCGTCCGGGTCGCCCGCCCAACCAGAAATATTTCAACCGAAGGGGAACCTCACGGCCGCAAGCAAGTTCGGTACGCAATGCGCCTCCGGCTCCGCTTGCGCTCGCTCGGTCAACATTCGACGCTTGCACCCCGTACCACTCAGAGGCGACATGATGGCGGCCCGAATGAAATTGCGGTGGGGGTCGAAACTGGCAATGGTCGATAGCCTAGCAATGGCCGATCGCCTAACGGGAGCGCTGGCGCAAGCCTTGGCCGACGGACCCCACGTATGAGCAACGAGCCGGCGCGTCCGCCGGGCAAATGTCCGTCCGAGTTTGCCAGCTTCTTTATGGCCGGCTTCGAATGTTCCTCGCATCGGCGCGGCGACGGAGTGCGCCTCGATTTGATCCGCGCAACCGCACATGACAAACACGCTCTCGGCGATTATCGCAGCTGTGCTGCCCTGGGGCTTCGCACGATCCGCGACGGCTTGCGCTGGCACCTGATTGAAACAGCGCCAGGGGTTTTCGACTGGTCGGGTTGGATATCAATGATCGACGCAGCCCATGCGGCGGGGGTGCAGGTCGTCTGGGATATCTTCCACTATGGCTCACCAGACCACGTAGACCAGGGCGCCCCAGACTTTATAGAAGCCTATGTCCGCTTTGCCGCTGAAGCTGTCCGGGTCCATCGCTCCGTCACAGGAGTAGCTCCCCTGGTGTGCCCGATCAATGAGATCTCATTTTTCGCATGGGCGATAGAGGTTGGCTATTTCCCACGCGTGGGACCGAAGAAGCGGGGATGGTTCAAGCGACAGCTTGTCAGGGCAGCGATTGCGGGCGTCAAGGCGATGCGCGATGCCGAACCTGATTGCCGTTTCATATGGGCTGAACCGCTAATCCATGTTGCTCCCCGTGACCGTAGTCGTGTCGAGCAGCGGCGCGCGGAAAATGTTTGTCAGGGCCAGTTTGAAGCCTATGACATGCTGACGGGCCGTGCCGAGCCCGAATTGGGCGGCAGCGAGGACTGTGTCGACGTCATCGGACTTAACTTTTATCCGCACAACCAATGGTACTTTCGGGGGCCAACGATACCGATGGGTCACCACGAATATCGGGCACTTTCGGAAATGTTGGTCGAGGTCGCTGAGCGTTACGGGAAGCCTATGTTTATCGCCGAGACGGGCGCTGAAGGTTCAGGCCGGCCGGCATGGCTTCACTATGTTTGCGATGAGGTCCGTGAGGCAATGCGCCTCGGTGCGCCGATTCAGGGCATATGCCTGTACCCGGTGACCGCGTATCCCGGCTGGGACAATTCGCGCCACGCGGAAGTCGGCTTGTTCTCGACAATTCATGCGGACGGTTCGCGCAGTCTTCGCCAACCGGTTGCCGATGAATTGGAACGCCAGCGCAGAGTGTTCGCGGCAGGTGTTTCGTAGCGGTCGACGAAGGGGCGGGCCACGTCAGTAGGTGGGGAACTGCTCCGAATGTTGGCCGAGCACCGTCCGCTGCGTAAGCACCTGCACGGTCCCATTTGCCGGCAGGCTCTGTTGAATGCGCGCGAACGTCGCCAGAGACTGACCGACGACCTGATCCATATTGTAGTAGCGGTACGTGGCCAGGCGCCCGACGAACCACACGTCGGGGCACGCCGCTGCCAGTGCTTCATAGCGTTTGTACAGCGCCTCGTTTTCCGCCCGCGGCACCGGGTAGTAGGGGTCGCCGATATCAGTTGGATATTCGTAGGTCAGGCTGGTTTTGGGGCTCTGCTGGCCGGTCAGATGCTTGTACTCTGTGATGCGGGTATAGTTTTCCGTCTGCGGATAATTGACAACGGCGACCGGCTGAAACTGCTCGCAATCAAGCGTCACGTGCTCGAACCGCAGTGACCGATAAGGCAGACGACCAAGGCTCCAGTCGAAGTATTCATCGACCGGCCCGGTGTAGATCATCCGCTGAAAGGGGATCTTGTCGCGAATTTCGCGATAATCGGTCTGCAGCATGATCTTGATTTTTGGGTTGTCCAGCATGCGCTGGAACATGCGTGTATACCCGCCAGCCGGCATATTCTGGAAGGTGTCGCCAAAGTAGCGATCATCGCGGTTGATCCGCGTAGGGACCCGCGCAGTCACGGACTTGCTTAGTTGGGCCGGATCGACACCCCACTGCTTCCTTGTATAGCCGCGAAAGAATTTTTCGTAGAGCTCCCTGCCAACGGTGCTCACAACGACATCTTCGGCGGTCCGGACTTCCTCGACCGTTTCTCGCCGGGATGCGAAGAACTCCTCCAACTGCTCGGGCGTCAATTCAAGATCGTACAGGCGATTGATCGTGTCGAGGTTGATCGGTATCGGCAGCAGTTTTCCGTCGACCGAAGACAGTACGCGATGTTCGTAAGGCCTCCATTCGGTGAATTGCGAGAGATAGTCGATGATCGATCGGGCGTTGGTGTGGAATATATGCGGCCCATAGCGGTGGACCAGAATTCCAGCTTCGTCGTAACAGTCATAAGCGTTGCCGCCGATGTGATTTCGCCGGTCGATGAGCAGGACGCTTTCATGCCGTTGCGATGCGATGCGTTCGGCGAGCACGCTGCCAGCGAAGCCGGCGCCGACAATCAACCAATCGAACATGGTCAGGCTCCCCGCCGCAAAGGCACAATGCTTTTCATTGCATAGGCGCGCTGAATATGGGCAGCCATTGCATCCCACGTTCGTTCCCAGGACATGTTGGCGAGGTAGGCATCGACTTCCTTCAACAGGAAATTCCGGGGACGTGACAGAAGGGACCGAAGCTTGGCTTCGATGTCTTCGGCATCAACAATGTCGACCAGGCCTTCGGCGCCATAGGTGCGCACGACGTCCACAATCGCCGTGGAGACCACCGGCAGTCCGGCGGCCAGGAACTCAGGCGTTTTGGTCGGGCTGATATAGCGTGTCGCCTCATTGAGCGCGAAGGGCATCCAGCCGGCGCTCCAGTGCCTGAGATAGCGAGGCAGGTCGGCGTAGGACTTGGCACCCAGCCAATGTAAGTTGCTTGCGCGCGGCAGGCTTAGCGGGTCGATCTTGACCACCGGGCCGAGCATGATGAAATGCACTTCGGGCATTGCCGCAGCCGCCTGTGCGATCATTTCAACGTCGAGCCGTTCGTCGATCACGCCGAAGAAGCCCACTCTCGGGTGAGGTATGTCTGCCTGGTCTACAGGGTCATCGCCGGGCTCTCTTGCCTTTTGGAAATGCGCAACGTCGATGCTGCTGGGGAAGGGAAAAATCGACTTGTGGAGGCTTCGTTTGGCCTCGTACAGACTCTGCCCGCCCGTGAACACGACATCAGCGCGGCGGAACAGCGCTTTTTCCATCTGCGTCAACTCTGGCGGTGCGTTCTTAAAGGCGGAGAGTTCATCCATGCAGTCGTAGACGCACACGTCGTAGCGGAGATGATCGCTGAAACGCAGCGCCATCGGCGTGTAGTACCATACAGTCAGCCGGTCATGCGGCGCTGAGGTGACGATCTGGTCGACGAACCTGCGCTGGACCGCGTCCGCCTTTATTGCGGAAATGCCGACCGGAAGAACCGGGGTTACGATTCGGATCATCGGCGACTCATCTTTCACCCGCATAGAGGGGTAGGGTCTTTCCTCGAAGACCGGTTCCTCAAAGTAAATTAGCTGTTGCTGTTTTGCAGCGAGCGTCAGAATGTGTTGTGGGCGTTGATGTACGAAATTCCACCTTAGGTGAGAAAAGCAAAGTAGGATGGACGATTTTACGGGAGTGTTTGGTGATGTTTTCTTGCCGCCCGCCATTTCCATATAAATAATCCCTTTGTTATAGTCTATAATATCTCGGATTAACATATGTTAATCGAGGCGCGCCCGATCTGAGGCCCGCAAGCATACATCTAACTTTCATTTAGGTAAGTTGTTCCACAGAGTTGAACTGCGTGCTTGTCTAAGGAGTGGCGCCGCAATCGACGGGTAAGCGGAGCGGGCCAGCCACGATGCCCAACCCATCCGGCCCACGCTTGCGCTTCGATTGTCGGCAGGGTCCCACGCGTGTCTCAACAAATGTGGCGCATTGCCACAGAACGGTTGAGAACGTTTGATCGTTCAACAAGCGTTAATCGGGAGAGCTATAAGTTAACGGTCTGTGAATCGATTCGGCCGAGTGGCGCACGGGCCCGCGACCGCCGTCGAACAACGCCGCGAGAGAGCCAAGAAATGAAATTCGACTTTGAAACCAACGTCTTTCCGTTGTTTCACCCGCAGTCCGTGGATGATCTGAAGGATCCTTGTCCGGTGTTCGACGGCGCGCTTTGGCACGTCTTCGGCTCCAGCGGCACCGTCAAGACCGAGAGCTGGAAAATACTACACGCCACGGCTCCGGACCTTTATGGGCCGTGGACCGAGCATGAGGCGCTCGACTTGGCGGTAACCGGATCGGGCATAGCGGCGCCCGGCGTCATTCATGAATGCGGCGTTTTCCATATGTTTATCCAGACCGAATTCATGAAGTCAGGCGGACGTTGCGAACATGCGGTTTCCAATGATGGCTTCAACTGGGTGGTGCTGAAACCGGCGATATTGTCCCTGCCGGACACCGATGAGGACGGTATCTACGATCCCCATCCGGCGATTATCGACGGCAAGCGCTACATCGTCTATTCAGGCATGCCTAAATTCACCAGGGTGCCGCAGCCTGACGTCTATCTGGCGCGCAGCCAATCCGATTCCTGGTTCGGGCCGTGGAAACGCCTCGGTAAGATATTGGACCATCTCGATGTTCCCCATCACAATGCGCGCGAGCATCCGGACTACGAATGGGGGATCGAGGGCGCCCAACTGGTCGAATTGCCCGACGGTCGCGTGCTTCTCAACGCCACCTGCTTCCTTCCCGACGGTCCGCGCGGAAGTCGTCAGCGCGTATTCTTCGCCATCGCCGACGACGTCCAGGGTCCCTACGTGTCGGTCGGCCCCGTGCTTGACCCTGGTGAGCCTGGGGAGAACGGCCATTCTACGGTGATGATCGAGGGCGGGAAACTGACCTTGTTCTACCAGAGCAGGCGCGAGGCAACGAACCACCGCTGGCGTTTCGGACTGGCCAGGTGCGACCTGGATCAGCAAGTTCCTTCACGGGTCGCCTAACGGGGACGACCAGCACGAGCATCGTGGCGGCGCCATGAGTATTTCACCCGCGGTCCTGCGATAGTCCATAACGTAACGATGATCGCAAGGCCGGCTCTGCCGCAAGAGCGCGGCAAACTACGGACCACGGTCGCATCCTGGTCCGTTCTTCGTCAGGATCGACCGATCTGGATTACCTGGGGTCAACCACGTCGAGGGAGCCTTAGCACTCATGACTGCCCAAGAAGGGCGTGAGCGGAAGAAAGCCATCCAGTTCCTGCATAGATGGGTTTGGGACGGGTGACCCCACCGGAGGTGCGTCAGGCCTTCGAGGCCGTCGCTTGGAAAAGGAGATGTTGCTTCGCTCCGACTAGGGGCAGCGCATCCTTGCACCGCAATATATGAGAGTTCATTGGCCTGCCAAGCCCGGCGAAACATTTTGCCACCGCGGCAGTTATACCGCTCCGGGGACGAAATTCGGGGCATGCCTTTGAACGATATTAGATTGGCGATACCGCTGGTCGGGGAAGTGGAGGACTCTGCGCCGAGATCGGCTGCCGGCCCGCCTTGGATCAAGTCAGCCGGTTCCTATTTCGCCACCGAGGACGGCGAGGCATGGACGCCGATCGGGCAGAATGATGCGGTAAGCTGGCCCGAACTCAATGGCCTGTTCCGGCGCGCCGATATGGCCAGCGTAGAAAATCATCTTCGTTGGCTGAGGGAAAGCGGCGTCACCTGCCTCAGGCTGATGCTGGAATATGCCCAGGTTCGCCACCGCTACTTCGAGAAGCCGCAGGGCCGCTTCGTGCCGGCGATGGTGCAATTGTGGGACGACCTCTTTCGTCTTTGCGAAAAACAGGGCTTAAGAATCCTGCTCACCCCCTTTGATACGTTCTGGCAGTGGCTCCACTGGCGCCACCACCCCTACAACCGCAACAACGGAGGCGTGCTGGACCACCCGTCGCGATTCCTGGTCTGCGCCGAGACGCGCCGCGCGATCAAGGCAAGGCTGGAATTCGTGGTTCGCAGATGGAGCGGCAGCGGAGCCTTCTTCGCATGGGACCTCTGGAACGAGATCCATCCCGAGCAGGCTCAGGGCAGCGCGGATGGCTTTGGCGCCTTCATCCATGATCTCAGCGATTTTGTGCGCCGGCTGGAAACGTCACTTTACGGCCGCTCTCACCCGCAGACCGTCTCGCTGTTCGGACCTGAGCTTCGCTGGCGGCCCCACATGCCGCTGCCCGGGCCGATCTTCCGCCACCCAGACCTCGACTTCGCCTCCCTTCATCTCTACGAGGAGGGCACGATCGATGACCCCAGTGACACGGTGGCGCCGGCGCTCGGAATGGCGCGGATCGTCGGAGAGGCGCTCGGCGAAATCCATGACGGCCGCCCTTTTCTCGATTCCGAGCACGGCCCGATCCACTCGTTCAAGGACAAGAAGATCACGCTTCCGGAACCTTTCGATGATGAATATTTCCGCCATTTGCAATGGGCTCACCTGGCAGCGGGGGGCGCGGGTGGCGGCATGCGGTGGCCAAACCGCACCCCGCACGTGCTCACCCCCGGCATGCGGCGGGCGCAGCGTTCGCTGGCCGATTTCCTCCCTCTGATCGACTGGGTTTCGTTCCGGCGTGCCCATCTCGGCAACAAGGTGCGGGTTTGCGGTCCCGACGCCGCGGCTGTTGCCTGCGGTGACGATTCCCAGGCAGTGGTTTGGCTGGTTCGCCGCGACACGATCGGGCGGAACGGTATGCTTCGCGCCGGCGCTGCGCCGGTTCCGGCCGCCTTGGAGCTGCCCGGGTTGGCTCGCGGCACCTATCGCGTCGTCGCCTGGGATACCGCGGCCGGCAGGCAAACGGCGGAATGGCAAGCGAATGCGGACGGCTGGCTGAAGCTTGATGTGCCGCCGTTCTCCGCCGATGTTGCGCTTGCCATCCGCCGAGGCGTTCTGGCTGCGCCATAACTGTTTCATCGGCGGTCCTGTTGGTCCAAGCAGGGCCGCGGGAAACATCTCTCACGACCTGCGGCAAGACTCGAAGGGGTAGCGTTGTTGAGCGATCCGCCGGTTGCGCTGAAGGTCGCTGCCAAGCGCCGACCGTTGCTCGTTCTCACGTCCAGAAATAGCGCACGGTGTGGAAGAAAACCGGGGCGGCGAAGACCAGGCTGTCGGCGCGGTCCATCATGCCGCCATGGCCCTCGATCAGATGGCCCCAGTCCTTCACCCCCTGGTCGCGCTTGATGGCGGAGGCGACGAGTCCGCCCAGAAAGCCCATCAGGCAGGCGATGAAGGCGACGCCCGCTGCCTGGAGCGGCGAAAACGGCGTCAGGAACGACAGCAGCGCGCCAAGCAGGCTCGACGTCGCCAGCCCGCCGACCAGACCCTCCCAGGTCTTGGACGGCGAAACCTTCGGTGACATCAGGTGCCTGCCGAACAGCTTGCCGAAGATGTATTGCAGCACGTCGCTGCCTTGCACGGTGATGATCAGGAAAGCGATCAGCAGCAGATTGCGGCCTTCGAAGCCGGGCACCTCGAGCGTCAGCAGCGCCGGCACGTGGCTGACGCAGTAGACCGAGATCATCACGGCCCATTGCTGCGCCGAGACGCGCTCAAGAAAGCGCTCGGTGTCGCCGTGCAGAGCGGTGATCGCCGGCATCAGCAGGAAGCAGTAGATCGGGATGAAGATGGTGAAGAGGCCGTACCAGGCGGTCCACACCAGCCAGTACTGGAATGGGATGATGATGCCGAACATGCCGAGCAGCACCCAATGGTCGCTGCGGCGGCTGTGCGTCAGCGTCACGAATTCGCGCAAGGCGGCAAACGAGATCAGCGCGAACAGGATGGTCATGCCTGAGCGGCCGAAGAAGAAGGCGACGGTGATCGCCACGACCATCACCCACCAGGCGTTGATGCGCTGGTTGAGGTTGACCAGCGTCGAGGACAGCGGCTTTGGCGCGCGGCACGACAGGATGCCGGCAACTAGGCTTGCCGTGGTCAGCACCGCAGCGAGGCCGACAACCAGAATGAGGGTTTCGTGCATTGGCATGTTGTTCTAGTCGCCTCTTAGAGCGTCGTGCCGGATGTCGGATCCTGTACGATGCTCTAAGCTCTTTTGGTCGCATGATGTATTCCGGAAAACTGGATTGCACTTTTCCGCATCATGCGTTGGCGGGCGGGGGTTCAGCGCAAGCAGTGTTTGGCGGGCGCGGTCGAGAAAGGCGCGGCGTTCCTCGCCGGGCGCAATGGCGATCGGCGCGCCGAAGACGACACGGCAGAGCAGCGGCACCGGCACGAACTGGCCCTTGGGCAGCACCCGCGACATGTTCTCGATCCAGCAGGGAATGAGTTCGACGTCGGGCCGCGCCATCGACAGATTGTAGAGGCCGGAGCGGAACGGCAGCAGCGGCTCGTCGGTCATGTTGCGCGTGCCTTCGGGAAAGATGATCAGCGAATGGCCCTCGTCGAGCACCGACAGCATGATCGAGATCGGATTCTGCGCCTCGTCCGTCCACTGCCGGTGGATGAGTACGGAGGACAGCATGTCCTGCGCGATGAAACGGCGCAGCCGCGATTTCCCCCAATAGTCGGCTGCAGCGACGGCATGGGTGCGGGCGCGCTCCTTCTCGCTGAGGCAGGCCGACAGCAGGATGAAATCGCCGTGGCTGGCATGGTTGGCGAAGTAGATGCGCTGCCGGTCCGACGGCTGGCTGCCGTTCCAGATCGGCCGCACCCCGGTCACCGCCCAGGCCAGCGCCGACAGGCCGACCGAGGTCACGGTCTGCAGCAGGGTGAAGGTCCTTGTGCCGAGCTTGCTCATCGTCCGGCTCAGAAAGACAAGGCGACAGCGGATGCCGCCACGAACAGGCCGAGCGCGATGCGCTGCTTCATCAGCAGGCGCTGTGTGCCCGCGATGCGCCGGTCGAGCGAGCGGATGCCGGCGGCGGCCGGTTTGACGCGCATGCGCGCCAGCACGTCGTCGACCGAGGCACCGCCGGCGGCCTCGCTGATGTGGCTCGCCATCAGCCAGAACAGCAGCGCGTCAAAGACAAGCAGGGCCGAGACGGCAAGGGTGACCACGCCGCTCGCTGCCGCGACCAGCCAGACCGCCACCGCCAGCGTCGTCGTCTGCGGCTGCGCTGCCACGGCGATGACCGGCGCGGCCACCAACGTGGCCAGCACCAGCAGCAGCGGCCACACCGCCTGCGTCATCAGCCCGGCGGCGAATGCTTCGGCTTTGTCTCGATGGGTACTCATGCCGGCTCGTCCGCCGCGATCCGAAGATGCACCGGACGGCCCGATGCCGCTAGCCGCTGGTGCGCCTGCGCCGGCGTTGGCGAGCGGCCGGTGGCGACCAACCATTCGGCGACGACGCCGGCGCTGCGCTGGAAGCCGAGCGCGCAGCAGACCAGCACGGTGCCGTGGCCGCGGGCCGCCTCGATCGCCGCCACCGCTTGCGCTTGCGCCGCTTGCGAGGGCGGCAAAAGATCGACCATGGCGACAGCCGTCCAGCGGCAGGTGACGCCGCGCGGGCTTTCCAACTCGCCGGCAAGGTCGATCACCGTGCCGAAGGCGTCGGCCTCGGCGGCGGTGGGAAAGCGGCCGAGGAAGACGCCGTCGGCGATCGCGACATGCGGCGGCAGCTTGCGCGTCCACGCCCACACATTGATCCTGGCGCCAAGCCGGTAAGGCAGCAGCAAAACACGGCTGGCCAGCGAGACGCTGCCGTCGGCGGCTTTCTGGAACACTTTGGCACCGGCCCCGGCATAGGCAAAGGCGACGATGGCAAGCGCCAGCGCCGGCCACAGCAGGATGAGCCACAGCGCCGAGACGAAGGCGCCGGCAATGGCCCCGGCCAGCGCCAGCGCTGCGCAAAGCGCGTAAAGCAGCGCCAGCCGCCTGGCCCTGGCATCGGCAGTCAGCCGAAAGCCGGCGAACGGCAATTCGCCGTTGCGCGGGAACAGCCACAGGGCAAAAAAGCCGAGCAAAGCGCCGGTCGGGATATCGATGACATGGTGCTGCCACGTCGTCAGCACCGAGGCGCCGATCAGGAAACACCAGGCGTGCCAGACGATGGCGGCCATGCCTTTGAGCCGACAGCGCCAATGATCCCAGATGATGACAAGCAGCGCGATGTGCAGCGACGGCGCCTGGTTGAACGGCTTGTCGAAGCCGCCGAGCACCGCGAACATGAAGCCTGGCAGGCCTGATGTTTGCGGCCGCATGAAGGTCGCCGTCAAAGGGAACAGGATAAAGCAGGCGACGGCGATGATTTGCGCCGTGAGATAGCGGCCGGCAAGACGGTCGACGCCGCGCTTCGTATCGTTCAACAGCAGCGACAGGCCGTAGAATAGGTTGATCGACCAATAGGGCACGATCGTCCAGGCGATGAACGGGATGCCGCGCTCCCAGGCAAAGACGATGCTGCCGACATCGGAGCGCTGCGATGCCAGCCAGTTGGCGAAGCCGTAGGTCGCGTAGAAGAACGGCGCCAGAAACGCCAGCCACAACGCCGAACGCAGCACGATGCCGGCGTACGGCTCGCGCGCGGAGGCAGAAAGGGCAGGGGCAGCGGCAACGGCAGGCAAGACCATGCTCAGACGCGCCGCGCGATCGAGACGGTGAAGATGCCCCACTGGTCGATGCGCTGGTCGAGCTTCTCGAAGCCGGCCGCCGCCACCAGCTGGTCCATCTCGCATTGCGTACGCCGGCGCATCACCCAGGCCTGGCCGCCGCGATGCGAGGTCAGGCTGCGCGCGATCATTTCGAGCTGCGGATGCCAGGGCTGGTTGGTGTAGAGAAGCAGGCTGCCGGGCTGCATCGCCTTGGCCAGCCCGCCGAGTGAGCGGGCGATCATGGCGTTGGCGGCAAACAATTCGTAAAGCCCGGAGACGATGGCGAGGTCCGGCGCCGGATCGAGCCCGGCAAGCATTTGGGCGTCGAAAGCGTCGGCCTGGTGGAACGAAATGCTGGTCGGCAAGTGCCGCTCGGCGATCAGCTTGCAGCCGAGCGAAACGTTGAGGTCGGAGAAGTCCTGCAGCCGCACGCTTGCCGGCGGCTCGGTGCATTTGGCGACGGCGTCGAGCACGTAGCGGCCGTGCCCGGCAGCGATATCGACGATATGGACCGGGCGGCCGGCGGCCTTCAGCGTCTGAGTGGCGCGGCCGATCAGCTCTTCCAGATGCAGCTTGCGCTGGCGGATGCCGCGCCAGCCGATGGCGTCGAGAAAGGTGCGATCGATCATTCGGCCGAGCGGACCGGTGCCTCGCGCCTCGTTCTCATAGACATAGTCGAGCGTCGAGCCAGAATCGAAGCCGGTGACAATCCCCGTCTTCATGCCTGACGACAGCCAGGCGCCCATGCGGATCGAGGCGCGGCTCATTGCCCAGTAGAGGCCTTTCGGCGACAGCAAAGCGAGCGGCGAGGCCAGCCGGTCGGCCTCGTCGCGTGTGTAGCCGGCGCGGTCGGCCGCGGTCAGGTCGACCGGCTTCTCCGGCGTCGTGAACTGCGTTTCGAGGAACGGCTTGATCAGGTCGAGTGCCTTGCGGCGGTCGCGCTCGCCCAGCGTGTCGTGGAAGAAGCCGGGCAGCACATGCCGCTCCTTGGCCGGGCTGGCGAGATTGACGAAGAATTCGTTCTGCGGTCCATGCCGCACCACCCAGTCGCTGCCGGAGATCAGCAACTGCGTGGGCACGGTGATGGCGCGGGCGTCGGCGACGATGCGCGCGGCGTGGTCGTAGAGCTCGACCAGGATGTTGGAGGCGATCGGCCGCGTGATCAGCGGATCGGCCTCGAAGGAGGTGATGCGCTCGGGGTCATGCGTCAGGAACTTGGCCTTGACGTAGGAGTTGACGAAGAAGCGGCCCTTGATCTTCTGCCACAGCGCAATGCCTTGCTTGGCGAAGGGCACGTAGAGCTTGACCGAGAAGGCCGGCGAGGCCAGCACCAAAGCGCGAATTTGCGGTGCATAATCATGCACCCAGGCGGCGGTGAGCACGGCGCCGAAGGATTGCGCGATCAGCGCGATGTCGCGCTGGCCGAACCCGTCTCGGCCGATCTCGCGCACGAAACAGTCGATGTCGCGCACAAGTGCTGCAAAGGACGGCGCATAGCCGCGCTCGCCGGCCGAGCGGCCATTGCCGCGTGCGTCCCAGGCGTAGAAGGCATGGTCGGGCATGGCGAGTTCATCGACCAAATGCGCCATGCGGCCGCCATGCTCGTGGCCGCGGTGGAACAGCAGAACCGCGCCCTTGGCGGGTTGCCTGGCAGCCGGCCAATAACGGTAGAAGATATCGGTGCCGTCATGGGTGCGGAAGGTGCGCTCCTGCGCCACCCGCTGCTCACTTGCGGAAGCGGCAATCGTTGGTTCATGAAGCATTTTGTTCCCCTGGCGGATGCGAACCCGAATTTCAGTCGCCGCTCCCTTTAAGCCCGCTGCGTATCCGGTTGATGGCGGTCACCAGCGAGACTGTAGCCATTGCCGGAAACACAAACGGCGTGATCGCTTCCACCCATAGGCCGCAGGCGATGAGGAAGCCGATGATGCCGAGCGCCAGCGCCCGATCGCTCTTGCCGAACGGCCCGGCATAATTGCGCCCCGTGCCCGCCACGATGCCAAGCACACCGGCGAATTCCACAAGCACTGCCGTGATGGCAAAGGCGACGACGCCCCAGGCTGGAAAGATGGCGGCAAAGGCCAGGATCAAAGCGAGGTCCGAGACGACGTCGCAGAGTTCGTTGAGGTACATGCCGAGCTTCGAGGCCTGACCATGCTCCCGCGCAAGCATGCCGTCGATGGCGTTGAGTGCCATACGCGCAAACAGCACCACCGGCATCAGCAGGAAGACCGTGCGGTGGCCGGCAAGGGCCGCGACCACAACGCCGGTGGCGACCGACAGGGCTGCGGCCAGCAGCGTGATCTGGTTGGCGGTGACGCCGGCCCCGGCCAGCCGGTCGGCAAGCGGCCGCAGCTTCGCCTGGAAGGCTGGTTTGAGCGCATAGAGCGTCGGCATGTGCGAACCCCCCGGCCGCGGTGCAACTAACGTCGGCGAGGATGGTCAATTGGCGCGTGAGATGCAAGGGCGGACATGGTTACGATCGGCGGCGCCGGACGAAGCATCACGCGACCGCTGTGCAAGCTCGGGATAGAGCGCCTGGCATGTGCGGGGAATCCGCTGCGGTACGTTGTTATCGATTTCGCGAAAGCGGTAACAACTCCGCTTAAAGCTGCGTGGACGCGGGCCGAAACCAGTTTATTGGCAGCCGCCATCATGCCGGATCGAAACAGCGCCTACGTTAGGTCGCAGCTGCATGGCGCATCTTTCAAATAAGGACTTTACAAATTTTTGTATATATGTGAAGTTATGTCCACCAAAGGGTCCTCCATGACAGCCAATCGTTTCGCCACTCGCCTCAATTCCTTTGCCTCGCGGCCCCAGGCCGAATGGCCGGATCTTGCCGGCAAGCCGTCCATGCTGCAGATGGCGACGCGTGCGGCGAAAGTTGCGGGGCTGACTGACCTCGACCTCAACTTTCCCGACCATGTTGATAAAAAACCGGCAGAAATGGCGCGAAAACTTGGCGATCTCGGGCTTTCCATCAATGGTTTTGCCATGCGCTACTACTCCAATCCGGCCTTCAAGCTCGGCGCCTTCACCAATCCTGATCCCGCAGTTCGCCGCGAAGCCATCGACCTGACCAAAGCCGGCATCGACGCCGCGCGAGGAGCGGGCGCCAATCTGATGACGCTGTGGCTCGGGCAGGATGGCTTCGACTATGCCTTCCAGGCCGATTATACTGCGCTCTGGCAACACGAGATCGATGGAATTCGTGAAGTTGCGGCGCATGATGCCGACTGCCAGATCAGCCTGGAATACAAGCCCAACGAGCCGCGCTCCTACAGCCTGATGCCTGACGCGGCGACGACATTGCTGGCGATCCGCGAGATCGGACTGCCCAATCTCGGCGTGACGATTGATTTCGCCCATGTGCTCTATGCCGACGAGCAGCCGGCCCTTGCCGCAGCACTCGTCGCGCGCCACAGCAAGCTCTTGGGCGTGCATCTCAACGATGGCTACGCCAAGCGCGACGACGGCCTGATGGTCGGCGCGGTGCATACGCTGCAGACGATCGAGTTGCTCCACCAGATCCGCCGCGACGGCTACGCCGGCGCCATCTACTTCGACACGTTCCCGGACATGACCGGGCTCGATCCGGTCCACGAATGCGAAGTCAACATCGCCACCGTCAAGCGGATGCTGCGCGTCGTCGAGCGGCTGGAAAAGGACAACCGCCTGTCCACCGCCGTCGACCGTCAGGACGCGGTCGCGTCGCAGGCCATCGTCCAGGAAGCCATGCTCGGGCCGGACAGCTGAGGCCGGCGCCGTTTTCAACAAGGGAGGAAAGACCATGAAATTTCTGCTTGCCACCACTGTCGCTGCCCTGATGGCGCTGTCCATCGGCTCGGCCTTTTCCGCAGACCTCGCGCCACTCAATTCCGACACCGAGAAGGATCGTATCGACTGGTCGCAGCTCGAGGCCAAGTTCGGTGCGTTCCCCAAGCTGCCCGAGGGCACCAAGGCGGGCGCGGTCTCCAAGACGCTGACCAACGAATACTGGCGCTCGCTGGGTGAGGGCTACAAGTCGTTTGGCGACCGCGTCGCCGTTCCGGTCGTCTATCAGGCGGCGCAGAGCGAGGGCGACCAACTCGGCCAACTCACCATCGCCGAAGGCCTGGTCACACAGGGCTACAACGTGCTTCTCGTCTCGCCGCAGACCGACTCCAACCTGCAGCCGATCATGGAACAGGCCAAGGCCGCCAACGTGCCGGTGGTCAACGTCAATGATGCAGTCATCCCGCAGGCCGAGCATTATGTCGGCAATGTCCAGCGCGACAATGGCGTGCGCGTCGCCAAATGGTTCATCAAGAACCGGCCGGATGGCGGCAAGGTCGCCATCGTCGAAGGCCAGGCCGGCGTTTATGCCGCCGTGCAGCGCACCGACGGCTTCAAGACCACGATCACCGAAGGCGGCAAGTTCGAGGTCGTCGCCAGCGTGCCGGGCAACTGGGACCGCCAGACCTCCTACGACGCAGCCACCAACATCCTGCAGCAGCACCCGGACCTGATCGGCTTTTATGCCAACAATGACGGCATGGCGCTGGGCATCGTCGAGGCGGTCAAGGCCGCCGGCCTGCAGGACAAGGTCGCCGTCTTCGGCACCGACGGCATCTCCGACGCCTACGCTTCGATCCGCGCCGGCGAGCTGACCGGAACCGTCGATAGTTTCCCGGTGCTGACCGGCGAAGTGGCGCTGGAATCGGCGCTGCGACTCGTGGCCGGGCAGAAGCTGCCGCGCGTCGTCGCCACGCCGCAGGCGCTGATCACCAAGGACAATGCCGACCGTTATTCCGGCGCCGGCGACGCCGTGCGCAAGGCGCTGCTCGAGGACGCGGCCGCGGGCAACTGAGGACACAAGGCGGGCGCCGGCCCTTCGGCTGGCGCCCTCTGCCTGGAGAATAGAACCAATGTCTGTCCCGCGGCTGCAATTCGAAGGCATTTCCAAGGTGTTTCCTGCCGTGCGGGCGCTGAGCGATGTCTCCTTTTCGGTCGGCGGCGGCGAAATCCATGGCCTGCTCGGTGAAAACGGCGCCGGCAAATCGACGCTGCTGCGCATCCTGTCGGGGGTCTACAGGCCGACGGCCGGAAGCGTGCTGATCGACGGCAGTCCGGTGACGCTGAACAATCCGGTCGCCGCGCGCGCGGCGGGCGTCGCCATGATCCACCAGGAATTGCAGCAGGTGCCGCACCTCAGCGTCGCCCAGAACATGTTCCTCGGCCATTCGCTGACGCGCGGCGGCATCTTCGTCGCACGGCGCGAGCAGGAACGCCGCGCTGCGGAAGCCCTCGCCGCCATCGACCCTACCATCGATCCGGCAGCCCCGCTCGGCAGCCTGAAGGTCGCGCAGCGGCAGATCGTCGAGATCGCCCGGGCGTTGCTCGACCGGGCGCGCATCGTGGCAATGGACGAACCGACATCGAGTCTGACGCCGAGCGAGTTCGAGCGCCTGGCCGAAGTCGTTGCCGGATTGGCGCGCGACGGTGTCGCGGTCGTCTATGTCTCGCACAAATTGGATGAGGTGTTCGGCATCTGCCAGCGTGCCACCATCATGCGCGATGGCGTCGTGGTCGGATCCGTTGATCTCGCGCAGGTGTCGGAAAAGGCCGTCGTTTCGATGATGGTCGGCCGCGAGCTTGCCCAGGAACAGCACCGCTCGCACGCCTCCAGCGAGGTCAGGCTGAGCGTGCGTGGCCTCGCCTCGATAACCAAGGTCCATGACGTCTCGTTCGAGCTGCATCGCGGCGAGGTGTTGGGCATTGCCGGCCTGGTCGGGTCCGGCCGCACCGAACTGCTGCGGCTGCTGGCCGGCGCCGACCGCGCTTCATCAGGCACAATCGAGATCGACGGCAAGGCCATAAAACTTTCCGGTCCGCGCGACGCCATCGCGGCCGGCATCGGCCTACTGCCGGAGGAGCGCAAACGCGAAGGCATCGTGCCGTTGCGGTCGATCTCTAGCAATATGGCGCTGGCGTCCATGGGCGTGTTCGCGCCGCGCGGCATCATCGATCACACCAGGCTGAAACGGGTCGCGGCCGAGAAGATGAAGCGGGTCAATCTCAGGCCGTTCCTGCTCGACCGGCCGATCCGGCTGTTCAGCGGCGGCAACCAGCAGAAGGCGATCATCGGCCGCTGGCTGGCGGCGGGAACGCGCATCCTTTTGTTCGACGAGCCGACGCGCGGCATCGATGTCGGCGCCAAGGCGGAGATCTATCATTTGATCGAGGAACTCGCCGCCGAAGGTCATTCGGTAATCGTCGTGTCGTCCGAGCTTCCCGAGGTGATCCGGCTCGCCGACCGCGTGCTGGTCATGCGCGACGGCACGGTCGCCGCCGAACTCCACCGAGCCGATCTCAACGAACAGGCGATCGCGGCGCACGCCATACCCCAATCGGAGACTCAGGCCGGCAAGTCGCAATGCCATCGGGCCGGTGCATAACGGACAGGACCAGCGGATGACTGACGTAACCGAACACACAGCAGCGCGCCCCGGGGCTGAATTCCTGCACCGGTTTTCCCTGCGCGATGCCGGCACGCTGATCGGCCTGGTCGTGATCCTCGCCGTCTTCGGCGCGCTGGTCCCCGGCTTCTTCGCCGAGCGCAATTTGATCAACATCCTGCAGCAGTCGAGCATCAACGCGTGCCTGGCGTTGGGTATGACGCTGGTGATCATCTCGGGCGGCATCGATCTATCCGTCGGACCGACGGCAGCCCTTTCGGCCGTCATCTCGGCCTCGATGCTGGTTGCCGGCGTGCCGTTTCCGCTGGCCATCGCCGCCGGCTTCGCCATCGGCCTCGTCTGCGGCCTGCTCAACGGCGTGCTGGTCGCCTATGTCGGGCTGCAGCCTTTCATCGTCACGCTGGGAACGCTCAGCACCTACCGGGCGCTCGCGCTGATCTATACCGGCGGCAATCCGGTGCTCGGCCTGCCTGCCGGGTTCCGCGCCATCTTCAACGGCTCGCTGTTCGGATTGCCATTGGCGGTCATCATCGTGGCCGTGGTCGCGCTGATCGCCTGGATCATCCTGAAGAAAACGCCGTTCGGCGAATATCTGCTCGCTGTCGGCGGCAATGAGGAGGCCGCCTACATAGCCGGCGTGCCGATCGCCCGCACCAAGATCGCCGCCTACATGATCTCGGGCCTGCTGGCGGCCCTTGCCGCGCAGATCCTGATTGGCCGGCTGGGTGCCGCCGAGCCCATCCTCGGCAATCTTTGGGAGCTCGATGCCATCGCCGCGGCGGCCATCGGCGGCGCCTCGCTGATGGGCGGCAAGGGCAGCGTGGTCGGCACCATTCTGGGCGCCGTCATCCTCGGCACCATGCGCAATGGCCTGACGCTGATGAATGTCCAGTCCTTCTATCAGCTCCTGGCAACTGGTCTTATAATCCTCGCCGCGATGCTTATCGATCGCGTGACGAGGGGACGTGGATGACTTTGACCAGCCTGGATCTGAAAGCAGTAGGACCGCGGATCCGCATGATGATGCCGCATCTGACGCCGCTCGAGGCGAAGGTGGTGGAAACCGTCTTCGGGCGGCGTGGCTTCGACGAGACCATTCCGCTCAAGCAGATTGCCGAAGAAGCCGGTGTGTCGGAGGCGATGGTGGTCAAGATCGCCAAGAAGCTGGGCTTTTCCGGCTATCGCGACTTTCGCACCGCGGTCTATGAATACAGCCGCCTGCCGACCGCCGAAATGCATCAGGAAGTGTCGGTCGACGACAGTTCGGCCGAGATCGTCCAAAAAGTGTTCCGCACCTCCATCCAGGCGCTGGAGGAAACGCTGGCGATCCTCGACATGGACGATTTCGACCGTGCCGCCGATCTTCTCTATCGCGCCAGGAACCGCGATTTCTATGGCGTCGGCGGTTCGGCGCAGATCGCGCGCGACGTCTCGCACAAATTCCTGCGCATCGGCATCCGCGCATCCGTCTACGACGATTCGCACATGATGCTGATGTCGGCATCGCTGCTTGGCGCCGACGACATCGCCGTCGGCTTCTCGCATTCCGGCAACACCAGCGCCGTCATCGATGCCATCCATCTCGCCCGCAAGAGCGGGGCGCGGACGCTGGCGATCACCAATTACGACAACTCCCCGCTGGCCGCCGTCGCCGACATCGTGCTGTGCTCGACCGCGCAGGGTTCGCCCTTGATGGGGGAGAACGCGGCGGCACGCATCGCCCAGCTCAACATTCTCGACGCGCTGTTCGTGGCGGTGGCGCAGCGGGATTACCAGGCGGCGGAGCGCAATCTCGGCCGCACCATGTCGGCGGTGACGTCGAAACGCCGGGACAGGCGAACATGACGGCTTCCTCGCCGCTGGTCACCGTGTTCGGCAGCATGCATTACGACATCATGGTCGAAGCACTCGATCGCCCGCGCAAGGGCGAAACCGTGACCGGCCATGCCTGGCAGCCGAAATGCGGCGGCAAGGGCGGCAATCAGGCGGTGTCGGCCGCGCGGGCCGGTGTGCGCTCGGTAATGATCGGCGCCGTCGGCGATGACGATTTCGGCCGCGCGCTTCTCGATAATCTCGGCCGTTGCGGCGTCGACAGCCGCTTCGTGCGGGTCGCGCCTGGCGCCGGCTCGGGCATGAGCGTGGCGATCTTCGACGACGGCGGCGACTATGGCGCGGTGATCGTCTCAGGCAGCAATCTCACCTTGGGCGAAGCGGACATCGCGACGGCCTCCGATATGGTTGCGCAAACGTCGGTGCTGCTGCTGCAGAACGAGGTACCGGAAGCCGCCAACACCGCCGCGGCGCGGGCGGTGAAGGCGCATGGCGGCCGCGTTGTGCTCAATGCCGCACCCGCCCGAAAACTGTCCGACGAATTGATCGCACTAACCGACATCGTCATCGTCAACGCCATCGAGGCGGAATTTCTGGCCGGCATTCCGGTCGTCGACACGCTCAAGGGTGCTGCCGAGGCGGCACGCATGCTGGTCGATTTCTACCCGGCTGCGATCGTCACCGCCGGCGGAGAAGGCGTTGCCTATTGCGACCGCAACGGTCAGGCCTTCGCGCTGGCGGCCATTCCGGTGAAGGTCGTCAGCACCCATGGCGCCGGTGACGAGTTCGTTGGCGCGTTCGCGGCGGGCCTTGCCCGCGGACATCAGGTCGAGGCCGCCCTCGCCGCCGCCAACGCCGCCGCGGCCTTGCTGGTCGCCACTCCGGAACGGAGCGCGAGGCGATCTGAAACGGGGCACTGAGAAGGGGGGCGGAGAAGGGGCGCGCCCCCCGCCAGCGGCACGCGCAAGATGCGTTGCCCACGCGGGGAATGCCCTCTCTGGCTCCTGTTTCGGGGTCTACATGCGACTTTAGCATCGTGACCTACCAGCAATGGCGCCCGTCATAGGCGATAGAAGGCCTGCGCCATTTAATTGGAGGACGCGGGACAGGGGATCGCGGCCCAGGATTGTTCACGCCTGGTCACATGACGACCGGGCCGCAAACCTCTGTACTTTAGTGGAACCTAATTTAAATGACGCTATTATCGTGCATGGGAAAACGTGAGGTCCAGACTGTTACTGAATACCGAATAGCTGGAGATCAGCTGGCCGATGATCCAGTGATAGCTCTCGATATCGCGGAACGGATATTGCAGGCAGCCGAGCACGACCGGATTGTCTACGTCGTCGCGACAGCAGAGCCACCCCAAACCGACCTTATCGAGAAAACAGAGCCTCAACAGATCAGGACCACCACGACCTCTTTCCGCGACTTTGAGGTTTTGCTGCTTGTTCTCTATGCGGCCTATGCCCTCGTCGTGCTGGGTGTCACCGCTTTCGTGGTGCTGGAATTGACTCCCGTTCTGTAGGCGTGCTTCAGCAGTTCGACAATGGAAAGGAAAGCCCGCCACCCTTTCGGATGACGGGCTCCGTTGCCTGGATGCCACGGTAGCCACTTCTGCTACTAAATGCTCCCGTAGATATTCAATATGCGGCCTCCGCGCCGTCTGGCGCATCGGCTGAACAAATGAAGCCCGCGCCTCTGGCGGAGAGCGCGGGCTCGATCGGGTTGCAACCCAATCCGCAGCAGGAACCCGGAGGTTCCGCTGCTCAGGAACAATTATTAGAAATTACTAATTTTTCTGCATCGTCCGGATGAATGATGTAACCGCCCTCGCAAACGAACACCTTGTCAGGAGATTCTTTTGCCTGAGTCATGTTTGCTCCCTCTCCGCCGGCCTCAAGCAAACTTTTGAGACAAACGTTCGTATTGGTGGATGGGGGTACGCTTTCAGGGAGAAAGCCGTGGGCAGACAGCAGCGCACCGTCTTTTTGGTCGCGGTCTTTGCGTGTGTCCTTGGCTTTGTGCTGTTGGTCCTGATCCTGCAAATAGTGAGTTTGCTTGACTAAAGCGCGTCGCGTTTGACCGGCCTCATGCGACGCGCTTTAGCGTTGTTGTTTTTATGCATGTCGTTATCGCAAAACCGCTGCACACTTTTGCGCGACATGCATTAGACAAGCACCGAACCGGCTGCCGGTGAGAACTTTTCGCCGGCGCGCGTATGGGCAGGGTCCTTCCTGCGTCTCGGTCGTTTCCGTGGCGCTCGGCCCCAGTTTCACCGGCCCGGACAGCAACACGGTTTTCGCCCGAGGTGAGGAAGGAATTTCGCAGCATCCGCCTCGCAAATCGTCCGCGCTCCTTGGCGGCACTGCGCGAACTGCGCATGGCGCGGGCCAATCGGGCGGCGGCAGAGCAGGCTTCGCCCTTCGACGAAGCGGCGGCGAAGGACCGATGGCGGCGGTCCGCGCCGCCACAACAGACCTTCAGGCGACGATGCCGGACTATCTATTGACCGCCCTGGAGAACGTTAAGGCAAAGCCTGCCGCAGGAAGTTGATGCTGATAGGGCTTGTTGCTCTAAGGTATCCGACGCAGCCGGGCGCGGCTTGCGCGTCCGGCTGCCGATGTTGTCAGTGCTTGCTCTTGCCGGGGCTGGCGGCGCTGCCACTGATCGCGATGCGCTTGGCCTTCGCCTGCGCGCGCTCGGTCTTCGGCAACGTCACGGTGAGCACGCCGTTGTGGAAGGCGGCGTTCACCTTGTCCTGCTCGACCTCGTAGCCAAGCGGGATGCGGCGCTCGAAGCGGCCGTAGAACCGCTCGGAGAACTGCCTGTCCTTGTCCTCGGTCTCGGAGCGCTTCTCGCCACGCAGCGTCAGCACGCCGTCATCGAGCATCACCTCGATGTCCTTCTCGTCCATGCCGGGAATTTCCGCGGTCACGCGGATCTCCTTCTCGCCATCGGAGATTTCGACGCTCGGCCAGCTGCCGCGCGCCGACGAAAGTCCGCTGAACGACGGCATGCGCGTTTCGAAACCGCGGAACGCGTCGTCGATCAGGCGGTTCATCTCGCGATGCAACGCCATGAACGGGTCTCGGTCATCGTCACGATAGAAGCTGGGAACCGGGCTGTTCTCCCGGGCCCAGGGAATGAGATCACGAATAGCCATTGATGTTCTCCTTTCTCAGCTGGTTGTGCCAAAGGCGAACGCCAGAGATCGCCTTTGCTCAGGCGGCCTGCTTCGGCTTCTCGACCTGCCCGGCCTTCCGCGCGCCGTCGTCCTTGGCGATCGTGATGCGACGCGGCTTCATTTCCTCGGGCACTTTGCGCACGAGGTCGATCGTCAGCAGGCCGTTGTTGAGCGAGGCGCCGGTGACCGTCATGTGATCGGCAAGCTCGAAGCGCCGTGTGAACGGTCGCACCGGAAGGCCACGATGGAGATATTCCACCTCGTCCTGCTCCTTGCGCTCGCCCGAGACGATTAGAAGGTTCGGCTCGTGGCTGATGTCCAGATCGTCTTCGGAAAAGCCGGCGACAGCGATCCTCACGCGATAGGTGTTCTCGTCGCTTCGCTCGATGTCATAAGGCGGCCAGGTTTCGACTGCCTGAGGCGCGTTTTCCAGCAAGTTGAAGATACGGTCGAAACCGATGCTCGACCGGTAGAGCGGGGAAAAGTCGAACGCGGTTCTCATAGCTACATCCTCCATTGAGCAATATAGTACGAGGGACGCCAAAGAGCTTGGCGCTCCCTGGGTTTTGCCGGCCCCATTCGGCAACCGGCAATTTCGATTTGGTTATTGTCAGCCCGAAATCAAGACCCAGATTTTGTCCCGCTGCCAGATTTTTTGTTGCCAGATTGTAGCTGGGAATGCCGGTTTCAACCTTCATTTGTGGGTCGCGCCGGCACGCATGGAGGATATCATGACCATGACACGCGACGACATCATTTCGGTGCTGGGCCCGGTCGACGACGCCGTTGTCGCCGACATCGCCTCGACCGGCGCGACGATCGAGGAGTTGCGCGAGGCCCTTGCCTGGGTCGGCGCCGATGAAGCGCTGGTGAACGAGGGCCGCCCCCTGCCGTCGGCAAGGGTGGCGACGCTGATCGGGCTTCTCGAACCGCCGGACGACGACATATAGCCGGCTGTTGTGTCTGGGCAGGGGCGGGGTTTGGGGCAAGCAGGGCTGGAGACGGGGAGGTCTTGAAGCGCGCAGGCAGACGAACCATCTCGTCCATCGGCGCCGATCGGGCAGCCCTCCTGGGTTATTCGAGGATCTTGCTCTAAAAAACAGAAAGAAGGAGGAAGTGATGAACGACGTCCCATTTTCTGAGCCGATCACGCTCAAGCTCCAATCCGTCGGGGAGCGCAAGGTCGCCAGCAGCTGGGAAGCCATCGAATGCATGCAGCAATGGCCGGACCGGGCGCGCGGCCGGAGCTGGCGCGCAGCCTATCGCGCCTGCCGCGACGCGCTTGACGGCTGGTGCACTGCCCGCGAGGCCCGCACCGCCTTCGTCAAGGCGGCTCGCACGGCCGGACTGCTTGTCAAGGGACGTAAACCCACCTGAACGGCCGCGCTCCGAGCGACGCGTACCCCTGTCTCACTGCAGCGTAATAACACCGTCCACCGCCCGCCATTCGGAGGGTTGGATCAGACGATGATGGGCGACGCGCACGGAATGCAGCGGGCCTTCGATCTCACGTTCCCAATAGTCGAGGAAATGCTTCAGCGTCGGGAAATCCGGAGCGATGTCGTATTCCTGCCAGATGAAGAGCTGCAGCAGGTCGCGATAGTCGGGAAGACGATAATGGATCTCTGCCGTCGTCAGGCCAAAGCCCTGCATCTGGAGCTGGAACTCGTTGCTGACCATGCACGTCTCCTTTTCGAACGATCGGCGCCCATCCTGTGCATGCAAAAACGCCGCCGCTTCCTCTTCGGTTCCGGCCGCCGGCAGGCGGTGCCGGGATCGACAACGATGTCGAAAGGTTGCGCCGCGATTTCAAGCCGCATCCGACGTGTCAATTCCTGGAATAGGGCCATCATTACAGTGCGTTGGCACTCGACCACGGCGAGTGCTAAAATTTTTTCGACGTCCTCTTGAAAGCCACGAACGCCAAACTAATTCGATATGCGCGAGCGATGCCTGAACAGGGGTCGCGCACCGTCGCGTCGGCCGTTGTACCGGTCGGCTGCGAAGGGAGGTCCAAGAAAATCTGTTTGTCCTATGAGGAGAACGACATGGCGTTCCGTCCATTGCATGACCGTATCCTGGTCCGCCGCATCGAGGTCGACGAGAAGACCGCGGGCGGCATCATCATTCCCGACACCGCCAAGGAAAAGCCGCAGGAAGGCGAGGTCATCGCCGCCGGTCCCGGGGCGCGCGACGATAGCGGCCAGTTGCAGCCGCTCGACGTCAAGGTCGGCGACCGTATCCTGTTCGGTAAATGGTCGGGCACCGAGATCAAGCTCAACGGCGAGGACCTGCTCATCATGAAGGAAAGCGACGTGCTGGGCGTGATCGAATTGACCGACAAAATGCAGAAGGCCGCCTGAGCGGGGCCCGGACAAGCAATCAGTCAACGAAAAGCTGCCTATTTGAAGGAGTTATCCAATGGCTGCCAAGGATGTGAAATTCCATACCGAAGCCCGCGAGAAGATGTTGCGCGGCGTCAACATCCTCGCCGACGCGGTGAAGGTGACGCTCGGTCCCAAGGGCCGAAACGTGGTCCTCGACAAGTCATTCGGCGCCCCGCGCATCACCAAGGACGGCGTCACCGTCGCCAAGGAAATCGAGCTTGAGGACAAGTTCGAGAACATGGGCGCGCAGATGGTGCGCGAGGTGGCGTCGAAGACAAGCGACGTCGCCGGCGACGGCACCACGACCGCGACCGTTCTGGCTCAGTCGATCGTCCAGGAAGGCGCCAAGGCGGTTGCCGCCGGCATGAACCCGATGGACCTGAAGCGCGGCATCGACAAAGCGGTCGACGCCATCGTCGCCGAACTCAAAGCCAATGCCCGCAAGGTGACCAGGAACGACGAGATTGCCCAGGTCGGCGCCATCTCGGCCAATGGCGATGCCGAGATCGGCCGCTTCCTCGCCGAGGCGATGGAAAAGGTCGGCAATGAGGGCGTCATCACGGTCGAGGAAGCCAAGACCGCCGAGACCGAGTTGGAGGTGGTCGAAGGCATGCAGTTCGACCGCGGCTATCTCTCGCCTTATTTCATCACCAACCAGGACAAGATGCGCGTCGAGCTCGAAGAGCCCTATGTGCTGATCCACGAGAAGAAGCTCTCTAACCTGCAGGCCATGCTTCCCGTGCTCGAAGCCGCCGTGCAATCGGGCAAGCCGCTGCTGATCATCGCCGAGGACGTCGAAGGTGAGGCGCTGGCGACGCTAGTCGTCAACAAGTTGCGCGGCGGCCTGAAGGTTGCAGCCGTCAAGGCGCCGGGCTTCGGTGACCGCCGCAAGGCGATGCTGGAAGACATTGCCATCCTGACCGGCGGTACAGCAATCAGCGAGGATCTCGGCATCAAGCTCGAGAACGTCACGCTGGAGATGCTCGGCCGCGCCAAGAAGGTGCTGATCGAGAAGGAGAACACCACCATCGTCGACGGCGCCGGCCGCAAGGACGAGATCCAGGCGCGCATCAGCCAGATCAAGGCGCAGATCGAGGAGACCACCTCCGACTATGACCGCGAGAAGCTGCAGGAGCGGCTGGCCAAGCTCGCCGGCGGCGTCGCCGTCATTCGCGTCGGTGGCTCAACCGAGGTCGAGGTCAAGGAGCGCAAGGACCGCGTCGACGACGCCATGCACGCCACCCGCGCTGCGGTCGAGGAAGGCATACTGCCTGGCGGCGGCGTGGCGCTGCTCAGGGCGGCGAAGGCGCTCGACAATGTCCCCGTCGACAATCCCGACCAGAAGACCGGCGTCGAGATCGTGCGTCGGGCCATCGAGCAGCCGGTGCGCCAGATCGCCGAGAATGCCGGCGCCGAGGGTTCGATCATCGTCGGCAAGCTGCGCGAAAAGACCGAATTCGGCTATGGCTGGAACGCCCAGACCAACGAATTCGGGGACCTCTACGCGCAGGGCGTGATCGACCCGGCCAAGGTGGTGCGCGCCGCTCTCCAGGACGCGGCGTCGGTGGCCGGCCTGCTGGTGACCACCGAGGCGATGGTGGCCGAGAAGCCGAAGAAGGAAGCGACCGGCCCGGCAATGCCCGCTGGTGCCGGCATGGATTACTGACGCCAGGCTTCTGAGGACAAACGACCGTGCCCGCCGACGCGACGGCGGGCACGGCCTTGCTCGGAACAGATGCAGGTGTTGCCATGGACATGATGAACAGTTTTGGAAAGATCGCCGCGCCGACCCTTCCCAGGACCGATTTCAACTATGAAACGGAGTGCAAGACGGCGCTGGCGCCGCTTGTCGACGGATTGCTGGACGCGGTCGAATCGGCCGGCTGGGACCGTCGCAAGGCGGCCTACACGCTGATGTTCCTGTCGGCTTAGCGATTAGGAGCCGGCAAGAAGGAGCGTAAATGATTGCAGCGCGGATGCGTGAGTGCCTGCGCCTGCTGCGGTGGTCGGAAACCGATTTCGCCGAAGAGGCGGGCTATCCGGTCGCTAAGGCAAAGGCCTGGCTTTACGGGCGTGAACATCCGCCCCTTGTCGTAATTGCCTGGCTGGAGACGCTGGCCAAGGTGCACCGGCTGCTGTCACGGCCGGGCATGCCGCCGCAGCCGGCCGCGTTGCATTCGCTGATAGCTGTCATCCCGCAGGCCGCTCTTGAGGATCGCAGCGGCCGGACAGTTGAGCCCCGAAAGGAGCGAGTTGAGCTTCCAAAGGAGAGTGTCATGGATCGTTCTTCTTTTGCAAAGCCGGTCACCATCCTCACAGGCCGCGGTAGCCCGACCAAGATAGAAAGCGCGGCTGAGGCCTATGCGCTGCTTGCCGACTGGCCGTCGGCGAGCCGGACGGCCGCTCATGACATCGCCGCCAAAGCCTGCCGAGCCGCGATGGAGGGAGAGATCGACTCCGAGACGGCGCGGGCGACCTTCGTGGCGTTTGCCCGCCGCAACGATCTTCTCGCGCCGCAGACGAGCTCTACGGTTGCGGGTGGAACGGTCGCGGATTGGGCGACGCATTCGCAGCGTGTGAACGCACCAGCGTGAACGCGGCAAAGAGGGGCAGGGCAGAGGGGAACTGTCTTGCCAGCTTTGCGCGATACAGGTCCGCGAGACAAACACTCAACACGTGTCCGCGCCTGCCAGGCCGGCTACGATCACGATGTGCTGGCAGACATTGTCGATGTCGCGAATGACGTCGTCGTTCCAGAAACGCAGGATGGTCCAGCCAATCGCTTCAAGCCTCGAACTTCTGTAAGCATCCGATGCCGAGGCTTCGGCCTGAGCGCGCTGGGAGCCGTCGAGTTCGACGATCAGCTTTTTGTCCGGACAGGCAAAATCGACAATGTAGCCGGCTATCGGCATCTGTCGCCGAAACGACAATCCCATGAGACGGTGCGCCCTGATCTCATTCCAGAGCTTCAGCTCGGCGTCCGTCATGGCTTTGCGCATCTTGCGCGCGTTGCTGCGGTTACGGGGAGGTACGGGATAGTGGTTCACTGCCTTTGATCTCTCCGTCCTACGGTCGAGGACCCCCCTCTGTCCTGCCGGACATCTCCCCCTCTAGGGGGGAGATTGACAGCTTCGCCGACGGCGCTCTTCATCCGGAGATTGGCGAAAGCCGCGGTGACAGCCAATCTCCCCCCTTGAGGGGGAGATGTCCGGGAGGACAGAGGGGGGTACTGTCCCGCCGACCTCCGCCGATCTAGGTCTGTACTGCCCCAACCCTCACCGCCTCACCCGCGATTTCAGCCAGCGGTCGAAGGCCACGGCGAGGATCAGGATCAGGCCGATGACGATGCTTTGCGTGTAGGACGAGACGTTGTTGAACTGCAGCCCGTTCTGCAGCACGCCGATCAGTGCTGCGCCCACTACTGTGCCGCCGACCGAGCCGATGCCGCCGAACAGCGAGGTGCCGCCGATGACGACCGCCGAGATCACCGTCAGCTCGTAGCCGATGCCGGCGACGGCTTCCGAGGAATTGAGCCTCGCCGACAGCACGAAGGCGGCAAGGCCGGCGAAGAAGCCGACGATGACATAAACCGAGATTAAAATGCGGTCGACGCGCAGGCCCGACAGCCGCGCCGCCTCTGCATTGCCGCCGACGGCGTAAACCGCGCGGCCGTAGCGCGTGTAGCGCAGCACGATGTGGCAGAGGATCGCGGCGGCCGCGAAGATGATCGCCGGCACCGGCACCGGGCCGATCAACCCGGTGCCGAACCAGCGCATCGAGGCGTCGAAGCCGGAGATCGGGCCGCCGTTCGAGATCGTCAGCGTCAGGCCGCGAAAGACGGTGAGGCCGCCGAGCGTGACGACGAAGGGCGGCACCTTCAGCCTGGTGATGGCAAAGCCCTGGACGCCGCCGGCCATGGCCCCGACGACGACGGCGGCCAGAAGCGCTGCGAACCAGCCATAGCCTTGCGTGCCGGACGTTGACAGCGACAGCGTGTTGGCGGTGCCGCCCTTGGCCACCACCGCCGCGACCATGCCGCAAAAGGCCAGCAGCGAACCGACCGACAGGTCGATGCCGGCAGTGAGGATGACGAAGGTCATGCCGAGCGCGATCAGCCCGGTGATCGAGATCTGCCGCATGATGTTGAAGATGTTGATGGGGTCGATGAAGCTCGGCTTCAGGACGGTGAAAACGACGATCAGCAGCGCCAGGAACATCAGCGGGCCGAAGCTCATCAGCAGGCGCGCGACATTGATGCCGCTACGCTGGGTCTGTTCGGTCGTGCTGGTCATTGCGTCGCTTCCTGCGTTTGATCGAGCGCCATCAGTTCCATCAGTTTTTCCTCGGTCGCCTCGATGCCGGGCATCTCGCCGGTGATGCGGCCGCGCCGCATGGTGACGATCCTGTCCGACACCGCAAGCACTTCGGGCAATTCCGAAGAGATCATCATGATGGCGATGCCGCGCGCCGCAAGCTGCACCAGGATCTGGTGCACCTCGGCCTTGGCGCCGACATCGACGCCGCGTGTCGGTTCATCGACGATCAGCACCTTGGGGTCGCGCGCCAGCCAGCGGGCGAGGATGACCTTCTGCTGGTTGCCGCCGGACAGCCCCTCGATGGGCTGCTCGGGCGAGGCCATGCGGATCGACAGCGTCTTCCTGTAGCTCGCCAGCGCTTCGCGCTCGCGGCGCTCGGCCATGAAGCCGAGACCGTTGGAGTAGCGGCCGAGCGCGGCGACGGAAAAGTTGGTCAGGATGCCGAGCGCGGCGAAGATCGCCTGATGCTTGCGATCTTCCGGCACCAGGCCGATGCCGAGCGCGATGGCGTCGGCGGGTGTTTCAGGCGCGATCGGCTTGCCGTCGAGCGTGATGGTGCCTGCGGCAATGCGGTCGGCGCCGAAGATGGCGCGGGCAAGCTCGGTGCGGCCGGAGCCGACGAGGCCGGCGACACCGAGAATCTCGCCCGCCTTGAGGTCGAGGTCGACGCCTTCGAGCACGATGGCGTGCGGCGCCTGCGGATCGCGCACCGTGCGCAGGCCGCGCACGGAAAGCCTGACGTCGCCGGCGACGTCGCGCAGTGTCGGCCTGGCATAAAGCTCGGATGCGGCGCGGCCGACCATCTTCTCGATGATTTTCGGCAGCTTGATTGGCCCGCCCTCGCGATCGAGATGGCCGGCCAGCCTGCCGTCGCGCAGCACCGTCATGCGGTCGCAGATGGCAGAGGCCTCTTCCAGCCGGTGGGTGACGAACATGATGGCGACGCCGTCCTTGCGCAGCCGGTCCATGATCGACATCAGCTTTTGCACTTCGGTTTCGGTCAGCGCCGAGGTCGGCTCGTCCATGATGATAAGGCGGCTCTTCAGCGACAGCGCGCGGGCGATCTCGACCAACTGCTGCTCGGCCACCGACAGTGCCGACACCGGCGTCGCCGGGTCGAGATCCAGACCGACGCGGGCGATGATGCCGCGGGAGTCGTCTTCCATGCGCCGCCAGCTGACAAGCCCGAGCGGCCCGAGCGGCGCGCGGCCGATGAAGATGTTCTCCGCCACCGTCAGTGTGGGGATCAGGCTCAGTTCCTGGTAGATGGTGACGATGCCGAGGCGCTTGGCATCCTGCGGATTGTGCGGATTGAATTCGACGCCGTCGAAGACGATGCGCCCGCTGGTGGGCGGCATCACGCCGGACAGGATCTTGAGCAGCGTCGACTTGCCGGCGCCGTTCTCACCCAGCAGGCCGAGGATTTCGCCGGGCCGAACCTCGAGCGAGACGTCGCTGAGCGCAGTCACACCGGCAAAGCGCTTGGTCACGCCCTCGACGGCGAGGAGGGCGGGCGCTGGCGAGACGGCTTCAGTTGTGGGCAAAGGTTTCTCCCTGAATTCCGATTCACACGCAGGCCGGCGGGACAGCGCCCCCCTCTGTCCTGCCGGACATCTCCCCCACAAGGGGGGAGATTGGATGTCACCTTGACTTTCGCCAATCTCCTGCGTTGCAAAAAAGGCGCTATCGGCGAAGCTGCCGATCTCCCCCCAAGTGGGGGAGATGCCCGGCAGGGCAGAGGGGGGCGCGACAGAACGCTACTTTTGCTGCTGCGCGCTACTTCGTCTCGCCCAGCCTTTCCGCCTTGTCGAGATTGTCCTTGCCGATGACGATCGGCGTCAGCAGCACGAGCTTTTCCTTCGGTTCGGTCTTGTCCTTGGCATAGGCGACGGCGATCTGCACCGCGGTGCGCGACTGCTCGCCGGGGAATTGTTCGACGGTGCCGGCCAGCTTGCCCTCGCGCACGGCGACCAGCGCTTCGGGGAGCGCATCGAAGCCGTAGATCTTGACGTCGGTGAAGTTGCGCGCCGCGCAGGCCTCGACCGCGCCAAGCGCCATGTCGTCATTGGCGCAGATGATCGCGTCGGGCTTGCCGTTGGCGGCAAGGCCGGCCTCGGTGACGGACAGCGCCTCGGCGCGGGCGAAGTTGGCGGTCTGCTCGAAGATGATCTGATATTTGTCCTTCAGCGGATCGAGAACGTTGTGCACGCCCTTGTTGCGGTCGATCGCGGGCCCAGCACCTGGCTGACCCTGCAGATGGAAGATCTTGGCGCCGTTCGGGAACGCCGCCACCATGGCCTGCGCCTCGGCCTCGCCGCCCTTGACATTGTCGGCGCCGACATGGGCGAGGATACCTTCGACGCCGTCGACGCGGCGGTCGATGGTGACGACGGGAATGCCGGCCTGGACCGCCTGCTCTATGGCCGGGGCCAGAGCGTTGACGTCGAGTGGCGAGATGACGATAGCGTCGACCTTCTGCACCAGTGCCGCCTCGATATCGGCGGTCTGCTTGGGCGCCGAATTCTGGCCGTCGCTTTCGACAAGGTTGACGCCTTGCGCCTGCGCCTCCGCCTTGATCTGGTTCAGCATGTGAACGAAGAACGGAAAGCCGAGGCTCGGCACCGAACCCAGGATGGTCACCTTATCCTGGGCGAAAGCCGGTTGCGGAGCGGCCAGAGCCAATGTGCCCATCGCCACGGACGACAGCAGGAATTCACGTCTGTTCATCAATTTAGTCTCCTCCATATGAGCGCATGACTCCGAAACCGGAATGGGTCTCTGGCAGGTTCATGCGTCGATCTAGAAATGGAGTGTCCTTTGAGCGCCCAAGGGACGCAACGGCGCTCCAGCCGGTCCACCGCGACGTTCTCCTCCGCTCGGTGCCTGCGGACGGATGCTAGCCAAGGCCGGAGGTTTGCGCAAGAACGGGCGTATTCGACTCGGGGGCCGCGTCATGTGCCCAGGGCCGGGTGCTGCTCATGGCGTTGTCGGCATTTGCACATCCGGCATTTGCGCGTCATCCCATCCGGCCAACTCGAGACCGGACCGTATCCGCTCCCGATCTTGCGAGCGCATCATGTGAAGGTCCGCCATGATACCCTGCACGGTCAGGCCGGGGTTTAGACTACGGCCTCCCTGGGGCCGGCCCTTGCCTTGTCGATATTGCCGTCAAGCGCGTGACAAGCCGCCAGCCGCGACCATTGCCAGGCACTCTTTCGCGGAAGGCGGAAAAAGACGCCACCGCTTCCGGGTAGCGGCCAACGACAAGCAGGGCCTCACCCCGGTCATAATAATACCAGGCGGGATGCATCGGATTGAGTTGAATCGCCTGGTCCAGCAGCACCAGGGGCCACTCCGGTCGGCGACGAAGGCGATGGCTCGCAAATTCCCACCTGCACCTCGAACCGAGACCCAGCGCGGAACATTGGTTGGCGGATTGGCGCTCATCTCCCGGCGCAGCTCGATTGCCGCGTCAATGTCAAGGTCGGGGAGGCGATAGACGACACCGCGGCAGCTGCCGCCGCGGTCGAGCGCAAGCATCAGCCCGGGCCGCTCGCGCGTGCCGCGCCAGCGGTCAGCCATAGCGAAAATCGCCGATGCCAGCCATGGACGGTTGCCGGTCGCTCCTCGACGAATTCGAAGCATGGGTTCCACAGCAGGGAGCCATAGGCGAAAACTCAAACGTCACGCGGGCGTCCCGCAAGCAGTTGCTTGCGAATCTCGGCATAGTCGCGATCCGCCAGATTGCAGTCCAGGCGCCGGGTCGCCGTCTTCGATCTTGCGATCGATCCTGGCGAGGAGGTCTTCTGTCAGGGCGATTGTCATGGCCGCTCATCGGGTTTGTCTCCCGAGAGCATCGCCGCGACACGGCATCCGCGTCCTGAACGGATGCTGATATTGTGCTGAAATCGAACGGAGCCGCAGCGGTCCAAGCTAGCGAAGCTGCTGCAGACTAACGGTCGATCGTCACCATGACGCGTTCGTTGTAGCGCTCGCCGGCGACCTTGCCCGGCGCCAGCGCGTCGTCGAGCGCCTGCAGTGCGGCAGCGTCGAGCTTGATCGCGGCGGCGGCGACATTCTCCTCGAGGTACTTTCTGCGCTTAGTGCCGGGGATCGGCACGATGTCGAGCCCGAAATCGCTGCCCTTGTGCAGCAGCCAAGCCAGTGCGATCTGGCCTGGCTTGACGCCCTTGGCCGCCGCGATGTCACGGACAATCCCGGCGGCCTGCACATTGATGTCGTAGTTGGCACCCTGGTAGCGCGGGTCGCCGCGCCGGAAGTCACCTTCCGGATAGTCTTCGGCGCGCTTGACGTCACCGGTGAGAAAGCCGCGGCCAAGCGGCGCGAACGGCACCAGGCCAATGCCGAGCTCGCTGAGCAGCGGGATGATCTCCGGCTCCAGATTGCGTTCCCACAGCGAATATTCGCTCTGCACCGCCGAGACCGGGTGCACGGCATGCGCGCGGCGGATGTTGGTGGCGCCGGCCTCCGACAGGCCAAAGAAGCGCACCTTGCCTTCAGTGATTAATTTGCCAACAGCACCCGCCACATCCTCGATCGGCACCGCCGGGTCGACGCGATGCTGGTAGAGCAGGTCGATATGGTCGGTGGCGAGCCGGCTGAGCGAGCCGTCCACCGCCTCACGGATATGCTCGGGCCGGCTGTTGCGGTCGGTGCCGATTTGCTTGCCGTTTTCGATACGGAAGCCGAATTTGGTGGCGATCGTCACCTCGTCGCGCCGGCCCTTCAGCGCGCGGCCGAGCAGTTCCTCATTGGTGTGCGGGCCATAAACCTCCGCCGTGTCGAGGAAGGTGCAGCCGAGCTCGATGGCGCGGTGCAGCGTGGCAATCGATTCCGCCTCGTCGGCCGGGCCGTAGGACTGGCTCATGCCCATGCAGCCGAGGCCGATCACCGAAACCTGCAGCCCCTGGCTGCCCAGCTTGCGTGTGCTCAAGGTCATGGATGAGATCTCCGGATAATGTCAGGGTTCGCGAGCGTCGGGACTATTACGTCAGGACCATATAGAGCTCCCGCTCAGTTTCCACAGTCGCTCGGGCTCCGAGCCGGCCGCACGATCGCGTGAGGTTAAGAGGAAGATGACCCGTTCCTGCCGCTCTTCGAAGCTATGCCGGCCGGCCAATCTTCCGGGTCACATCCACGCTGTCTCAGGACGGTAGGGCGCGGACCTACGTCGTCGAAGGCCGGGTCTTCTTTGCGTCGGCTGACGACCTCACCGCCGCCTTCGATTTCAAGGAGGCGCTTGAAAACGGTGGCAATCGACGTCAGCCTGCAAGTGATGCAGCGCGGGAGCGAATGCAGGAATCGGTGCGGCTCGCCCGATCTATGCCGGCCGATCAAGCCTGAGTTTGCTTGCCATCATGTTCAACCGGGGAAGCAGCAACGATATCAAAGGCTTGCGTATTGGCTTTTCGATGAAGAACGAAACCACGAAGGACGCCGACAGCAACGCCGTCAGCACAATTGCAAGGGCGACCCACCGGCCGACCGCCGGTGACAGCGCGTTGAGCCAGAGCGTGCCGATCTCCTGATGCAGGAGGTAGAGTGGGTAGGTGAGCCCGCCCAAAATAAGCACCAGTGGCGTCGGTGCGATGCGGTGACGCAACAGGAGAGCGCCGCCGAACAGGGCATAGACGACGACATTGGCGGCAAGCAGATTTGAAAGCGGCGGAGAGAATCCGAAATGAGCCTGCATCCAATCGGCGCCGGCGGTCACTTCCTTGCATGACAGCAGGAACGCCGCGGCAAACAGCAGCAGCGCCTCGGTGGACGAACCTTTGGCGACGATGTGCTGGGCGATGATGCCGCCGGCGAAATACGGCGCGTATTGCGTGATGAACACCATCTGCAGGGCTGTGCTGTGGACGACCGACTCGTTGAGGACGGACATCAGCAGCCATGCCGCCACGAGCTGCAGCTTCCAGCGCGAGAAGACGCCGAAAAACAGAGCGATCGCGACCCAGCCATAGAAGACGATCTCAAGTACGATCGACCAGTAGACACCGTCCACGAAGGATCTGTTGAAGGCCGGGGCGACGATAAAGAGATTGGCGGCCCACGTGCTTGGGTCATATGGAAGGGTCGGATTGGCCGCCAACGTCTGCACGACGAAGCTGGCGGTCATGCAGACAAGGAAGCCAGGATAAAGCCGCGCGAACCTTGCCGCGGCGAATTCCGTCCAGTTCCTGCCTTCGGCCGACCAGGCGATGACGAAACCGCTGATCAGAAAAAATAGATTGACGCCCATATAGCCGTAGATGGCGAGGGAGCCGGCTTCAGGGTAGCCGTGCACCAGCAGTGGCGGCAGGTGTGATCCGTGGAAGAAATAGTGGAAGAATAGAACAGCCAAAGCCGCGACCAGCCGCAACAAATCCAGCGAGCCCATGCGCTCGGATTTGCGGCTTGTTGATCCAGACGCCATTGCACCACCCGTCCGATTGCAGACACGCTAGGCGCGGGAGAAGCGGGAGGCAATTAAGCCGGATGGATTACACCATGGGACGGCGATGGCGACGATGAGTGTCAGGCGACCGGCACCGGGGCTGAGCGCGAGGTGCCGGATTTCGACGACAGGCGCAGTCGAAAGCTGACGCGCCGGCTGACTGGGTGAAAGGTAGCTTGGTTCATGCCCGGAAATTGACAGAACACCCGGTCTCGGCCATCCTTATGCCAGCCGCCTTCTCCTGCGGCGGCGTGTGTATGAGCAGTCCATGGCCAGTTCCGTCATAAGCCAGAATTCCAAGCGTGCCGCGGTGCGCAAGGCGCTCGACCGCCACAAGGTCTATATCACCGCTCAGAGCTTTTCCGCCGGCGCCTACAAAGCGCGTGTCCTCGTTGACGGCGAGGCCTATTGGGTCGACGAATTCCGACTGAGCCAGCTCCAGCAGGGTCTGTCGCCGGCCGAGCTCGAACTAACGCCGGCCACCGACGATTGAGCTGTGTGAGGCACGACATCGGCCTGCCGCATGCTGACAAAATGATTCAAGCGATGCGGGTCAAGTCCTTGTTTTTGCGCAGCCGCCGCATCCGGCCCGGCATGCGGACATGACGCCGAAACTCAAGGCCTATCGCGCCAAGCGCGAATTCAGCAAGACGCCGGAACCCGTTGGCGGGCTGGTTGCCGGAGAAGGCAATCGCTTCGTCTTGCACAAACACCATGCCACATCAGACCACTATGATTTACGCCTGCAAGTCGGCGACGTGCTGAAGAGCTGGGCGGTGCCTCGCGGCCCGTCGCTCAACCCGGCCGACAAGCGGCTGGCGGTTGAGACCGAGGACCATCCGCTTGAATATATCGACTTCGAGGGCGTCATTCCCGCGGGCGAATATGGCGGCGGGCCGATGATCGTCTGGGACACAGGCGTGTGGGCGCCGATGGACGACGTCGAAAAGAGCTTGCGCACCGGTTCCTTCAAATTCCGCCTCGCCGGCGAGAAGCTGAATGGCGGCTGGATGCTGACCAGGCTAAAGGCCAAGCCCGGCGACGACGAGAAGAAGAACTGGCTGCTGTTCAAGGAGCGCGATCTCGCCGCCGACGCCAAGCTCGATATACTGGAAGTCCGGCCGGAAAGCGTCAAATCCGGCCGCCGCATCGAGGAACTGGTCGAAGCGCCGAAGCCAGTTCCCAAACCTGCGAAACCGGTCGTGCTGAAGCCCGGCGCTTTGCCGGGCGCCGTCAAGGCGCCGCCGCCTTCCCGGATCGGGCCGCAGCTGGCGACGCAGGTTTCGAAGCCGCCGGGCGGCAAAGGCCCCGCGGAAAAAACGAGCGAAACCTGGCTGCACGAAATCAAGTTCGACGGCTATCGCACCATGGCGCATCTGGCTGAGGGCGAGGTGCGGCTGATCACACGCGCCGGTCTCGACTGGACGAAACGCTATGGCGACCTGCCGCTCGCCTTTGCCAAGCTGTCCTGCCGCGATGCAATCATCGACGGCGAGGTCGTCGCGCTCGACGCGAAGGGCATTAGCCGCTTTGCGTTGCTGCAGGACGCACTGGCGCAAGGCGCCGGCAACAAGCTCCACTTCTACGCCTTCGATGTCTTGCATCTCGACGGCTGGGACTTGAGAAAAGTGCCGCTCGGCCGGCGCAAGGCGCTGCTGTCGCAACTGCTGTCCGGCTTGGGCGCCAACTCCGCCATCCAGCTCAGCGACCATGTCGAAGGCGACGGCCAGGCGCTTTATGACCAGGCCTCCGAGATGGGCCTCGAAGGCATCGTCTCCAAACGGGTCACGGCGATCTACCAGAGCGGCCGCACCAAGACCTGGACCAAGATGAAGGCGCTGAAAACCGGCGACTTCGTCATCGCCGGCTACACCATCTCCGATGCGGCGGAAGGGCTGGCGGCGCTTGGCCTCGGTGAATTCGAGGACGGCGAATTGCACTATCGCGGCAAGGTCGGCACCGGCTTCGATGCCGCCACCGCCGCCGAGTTGCTGGCCCGGCTGGAGCCGTTGCGCGCCGGCGCGTCTGCGCCCGAAGGGGTTCCGCGAGAGATCATGCGCGAGATGAACTGGGTGCGGCCGCTGCTGTCGGCCCATATCCATTATGCCAACCGGACGGCGGACAATGCCCTGCGCCATGCGGTGTTCCGCGGGCGCAGGGATGTCGGCCTGTCGACGCCGGTTTCGGCCAAGCGCAAGCGGCTGATCGCCGAGGCCGACCTCGCCACGATCTGGGTGACCAACCCGACGCGGCGGCTGTTCGGCAAGACCGGACCGACCAAGCTTGATATCGCCGTCTACTACGCGCTGGTTGGCGATTTCATGTTGCCGCACATTCTCGGCCGCCCGGTGTCGCTGGTGCGCTGCCCGACCGGCAAGCCGCAGGACTGTTTCTTCCAGCGCCATGCCTTCACCGGCATGCCTTCATCGGTGGCGACCTTCGAGGCGACCAATTCCGAGGGCGAGACCAAATCCTATCTGTCGGTCGAAGATGCCAAGGGCTACCTGGCGCTGGCGCAGTTCGGCGTCGTCGAGTTCCACACCTGGGGCACCGATCGCACGCGGCTTGACAAGCCCGACTTGATCGTCTTCGACCTCGATCCCGGCGAGGGCATTGCCTGGCGCGAGGTGGTCGAAGCGGCGGTGCATATCCGCGGCGAGCTGGAGGCGATGAGGCTGGTGCCGTTCGCCAAAACCTCAGGCGGCAAGGGCATCCACATATCAGTGCCGGTGACGCAAAAACAGAACTGGAAGAAACTGCACCAGGCGACCAGCGCCATCTCCTCGGCGTTGGCCGCCACCGCGCCCGACACGTTCACCACCACCATGGGCAAGGACAACCGCAAGCGGCGCATCTTCATCGATTACCACCGCAATGCGCGCGGCCACACCTCGGCCGCACCTTACTCGCTGCGCGCCCGCACCAACCTGCCGGCCTCGACGCCGGTGAGCTGGTCCGATCTGGAATCCATCGACGCTCCGGAAGATTTGAATTATTCTTCGCTGCCGGGCCTTCTGGCCACCTCCGGCGATCCCTGGGCCGACATGGAAGATTTCGCTAGGGATTTGCCGGTATTGTGAGGGTCATGTAGGTTTTGCGCAGCGTCGTTCGTCCTTCGGACGAAGCGCTGCGAACAGTTCGACAGTGCACGGCCGCGTAGGAGAGTTTCATGGCGCCCAGGGCAAGTTGGAAAGGTTACCTCAAGCTCAGTCTCGTCAGCTGTCCGGTCCGGCTGTATCCGGCGACGAGCGCCAGCGAGCGGATCAGCTTCAATCAGCTGCACAAGGACACCCACAACCGCATCAACATGAAGCCGGTCGATCCCGAGCTCGGGCTGGTCGAGCGCTCGGACTTGGTCAAAGGCTACGAATACGAGGATAAGCAGTACATCATCATCGACGATGCTGACCTCGAGGCGGTGAAGATCGAATCCAACCACACGATGAACATCGAGGCCTTTGTCGACGAGCATTCGGTCGACGTCATCTATCAGGACGCGCCGTACTACTTGGCGCCGGACGGCGCGATGGCGGAGGAAACCTTCGCGGTGCTGCGCGAAGCGATGCGCAAGTCCGGCAAGCTGGCGATCGCCCGCCTGGTGCTGTCCAGCCGTGAACGGGTAGTGACGATCGGCGCGCGCGAGAACGGCATGTTCGTCTGTACCTTGAGAAACCCGAACGAAGTGCGTGGCACGGCTGAATATTTCGGCAACATTCCGGCCGGCAATCCTGACCCGGAAATGCTCGAGCTTGCCGAGGCGTTGATCAAGCAGAAGGAAACCACCTTCGATCCGAAGAACTATGAGGATCGCTACGAGATTGCGCTGATGGCGATGATCCGCGAGAAGCTCAAGGGCCACAAGCCGATCATCGCAGCCGCTCCCGAGCGCGGCAATGTGATCAACCTGATGGATGCGCTGAAGGCCAGCCTGTCGCAGTCGGCCAAGCCGCCGGCCAAGAGCAAGAGCAAAGCCGATGAAGGGGCGAAACCGGCGGCCAAGGGCAGTTCTGTCAAGGGTGGGGCCGCAGCGGCCAAGGAAAATCCGCTCAAGGCCAACCTTCTCAAGGCCGTCGGCAAGAGCAAAGGGTGACAGCGCTCGCCGGCATCGGCTTCGGCATCGTCGGGGCGCTGGCGGCGTTTCCATTTCGGCTGGCCGCGCGCGAGGTTGAGCGCCAGCAGGGCCAGTTGCGGCGCGGCGTCAACAGGCGCACCACCCATGTCGTGTTCGGCCGCTTGTATCTGGCCAAGGCTGGGGATGCCGAGATCGAACGCCGTATCGCGGCCGAGCGCGCGGCCGGCCGAAAGCTGATCAGCGAGAACGGATTTCTGCGCCTGCTGGGGCTGATGAAGGCGCCGGAGGCTTCGACCCTGTCGCGGCAGTCGCTTCTCGATCAATCGCAGTTGGCCGCCGCCGATCTCGACCTTCTGAGTCTTTTCGATGCTTTCGAGCATGATTGCGAGCCCTATTCGTTTCGCGACCTGATCTTGGCCCGCAAATATGCCGGGCTGGTCGCCGGCGGCGCCTCGTGGGGCGCAATTGCGCGCTCCGTGCACCGCTCCGGCCCGGTCGCCTCGCTCACCGCCAAGTCGCTCAATGTCGGCTCGCAGCATGGGCGCGCGGATCAGATCTACCTCGAAGGCGGCCAGAGCGAACTCGACGGGCAATTGCTGTTCGACCTGGGGTCGCCGGATGACGACACGCTGGAAGAACTGTTCGCCGACGCTGAAGCCGCGGAAGAGGCTGAAGACCACGAGCGGGCTGCGGCACTCTACCAGCGCTGCCTCGCTATCGATCCGAGCGATGCGATTGCCGCCTTCAACCGCGCCAACTGCCTGCGCGCCTCCGGCCGCGCGGTCGAGGCGGCGCACGACTATGCCCGCGCCATCAAGTGTGACCCCGGCTTTGTCGAGGCCTGGTTCAACCTGGCCGGGCTGATGAGCGAGCAGGGCCGCGATGCCTCGGCACGACGACATTTGCAAAGGGCGATCGCGCTCGATCCCAATTATGCCGACGCGGTGTTCAACCTGGCACGGCTGGAGTTCGACGCCGGCAATCTTGCCGAGGCGCGCCGCCACTGGGCGCGCTACCTCGAACTCGACGCCAATTCCGAATGGGCGCGCATGGCGACCAAGGGTATTCAGTTCGTCGATTTGCAGCTGGCGCGGATGTCGGCGGGGTGAGGTAGTTCAATGTCTGCGCTTGAACACCCCCCTCTGTCCTGCCGGACATCTCCCCCTCAAGGGTGGAGATTAAGCGCTCAGCCGCATTCGTCATTCTCAAACGTTGCAAGAGTGAACGGGGCGCCCGAACTGCCGATCTCCCCGCTTGCGGGGGAGATGCCAAGTGGTGGCAAAGAGGGCAGGACAGAGGGGGGTGGGACGGAACGCGGCCTCCTAAAATGGGCCGCCCAATGACCGCTTTCCTCTTCGACGGCCCCGACACCGCCCCCATCACCATTCTGCTCGCCCATGGAGCCGGGGCGCCGATGGACTCGGCCTCGATGACCGCCACGGCAAAGGCGCTGGCCGAGGCCGGCTTTCGCGTTGCGCGCTTCGAATTCCACTACATGGCGGCCCGCCGCTACGGCCACCGCAAGCCGCCGCCGCGGGCCGAGACGGTGAATCCCGAGTACATCAAGGCGATCGCTGACCTCCGGGCGAAGGGCGTGAAGGGGCCGCTTATCATCGGCGGCAAGTCGATGGGCGGGCGCGTCGCCTCGATGATCGCAGACGAGATGTTTTCGAAGGGTGAGATTTCAGGGCTGCTTTGTCTGGGCTATCCCTTCCATCCGCCGGGGAAACCGACGCAGCTTCGGACAAAACACCTCGCCGAGCTCAAGACGCCAACATTGATCTTCCAGGGCACACGCGACGAATTCGGAACCAGGGAAGAGGTCGCGGCCTACGCACTGTCCGACCGCATCGAAATCCTCTGGCTGGAAGACGGCGACCACGATCTCAAGCCGCGCAAGAGCATCTCCGGTTTCTCTGCCGCCGATCATCTGAAGACGATGACTGATGCGGTGAAGGCGTGGGTGGACAGGCTCTGACTTCTGTCCGATGAAGATCGCCACCTTCAACGTCAACAACATCAACAGCCGGCTGCAGAACCTGCTGGCTTGGCTGACCATCGCCAAGCCCGATATCGTCTGCCTGCAGGAACTGAAGGCGAGGGAGACGCAGTTTCCGCGTACAGCACTCGCCGCGGCCGGCTATGGCGCGGTGTGGGTGGGACAGCCGACCTGGAACGGCGTCGCCATACTCGGGCGGGGTTCAGAACCCGTTCTGATCCGTGAGGCGCTGCCCGGCGACGACAGCGACAACCAGGCCCGCTACATCGAGGCCGCGGTCAGCGGCATCGTCATCGCTTGTCTCTATGCGCCGAACGGCAACCCGCAGCCCGGTCCGAAATTCCAGTACAAACTTGCCTGGCACCAACGCCTGAACGCGCATGCGGCGGAACTGTTCGACACCGGGCTGCCGGTGGTGCTGGCCGGCGACTACAACATCGTGCCCGAGCCGCGCGACATCTATCCGACCCGCTCCTATGACGACAATGCGCTGGTGCAGCCGGAAAGCCGGGCCGCCTTCGCAGCACTGCTCGAACAGGGCTGGACCGATGCGCTGCGCAAGAAGCATCCGAAGGAGACGCTCTACACATTCTGGGATTATCGCCGCAACCGCTGGCAGCGCGACGCCGGCCTGCGGCTCGATCATATATTGCTCTCGAAGAAGCTGGCGCGCCGGCTGGCCGCGGCAGGCATCGACCGCGACGTCCGCGGCGAGACCGGCGCCAGCGACCATGCGCCGGTGTGGGTGGAATTGCGGTGAGGGCGGAGAGTCAATCTCCCTGTGGGGAGATTGGCTCCTATCAGAAGGACATCGACAAGCCCGGCGCTGACCGGCATCATTGCGGGCGAAGCGGATAGTGGCCCGAGGGGAGCCCATGAACAGGTTTGTCGACAGGCTGCTCGCAATGCTGCTGCTGGCGATCGGCATGCTCTGCTTCACACGTGTGTATTTCGCGCTGGGCGGCGAGGGCGCCGGCGAAGGCTTCGCGTCCGTGAGCCTGGCTTTTTTCGCAGCGGCGGGCGTTGTCTCAGCTCTTGCAGCCCTGCTGTTCTGGGCCGGCCTGTTGCCGGGCCGGTCGACGCTCGCTCCGAAGGTGCCGCTGTTCGGCAGGGGCGCCGAAACGCAACCCGGCGGACGACCACGCCTGCGGCGGCTCTTTGCCGTCGTTCCGTTCCTCGCCGTGCTCGCTCTGGTGGCCGACCAGCTCGGCCCCTGGTCGCGGCAGCCACAGGACGCCGGCAAAAGCGTGATCGCCGAGCAAGCCGTGCCGAGCGCGCCGCAAGGCCAAGACGTCACCAGCGCACCGGCTCCGGAACCGGAACCGGCACAGCCGCTGGCTCCTGCCTCGCCAGCCGAGGTCGCGCTTGCCCCCTCTGGTTCACCGCCGGACCCTACTCCAGTCCCGGCTGCGCCACCGAAGACCGTCGCGCCGCTGCCGCAGGCTCCGCCGCCGCAGCCGACGCAGCCTGATGGCCACCGCGAGCCGGTCGTCTGGCTGGCGGTGGCGCCCGACGGTCACTCGATCCTGAGCGCCAGCACCGATCGCACGATCAAGCTCTGGGATATCGACGGCAAGCGCCTGATCCGCACCCTCGGCAACCACAAGGACATGGTGCGGACAGCGCTTTTCCTGCCCGATGGAGCGCGGGCGCTGACGGCGGGCGACGATGGCGAGATCGTGCTGCGCCAGCTCTCCGATGGCGCTGTGCTGCATGTGTTCTCGTCAGGCCAAAACGGCGGCGTTAACAAGCTCGCGATCAGCCCGGACGGCAAACGCGCCGTCAGCGGGCACGACACCGGCAGGGTCATCGTCTGGGATATCGAGAAAGGCTCGGTGCTGCATGTGATGCCGGGGCACGACTGGTCGATCAGCGGGGTCGCCGTCTCGCCCGACGGCACACGCGCGATCAGCGGCAGTATCGAGGGCACGCTAAAGCTATGGGACATCGGCACCGGCAAGCAGCTGCGCAGCTGGCATGGGCATGAGCGCGGCCCCTATGGCGTGGTGTTCATGGCCGACGGGCGCCATCTGATCACCGGCAGCGGCGACTATACGATCAAGCTCTGGGATCTCGACACCGGCCGCGAAGTCCGCCGCCTCGAGGGCCATTCGGGCACGGTTTATGCGCTGGCGCTGTCGGCCGACGGCAAGCGGCTGCTGTCCGGATCGCTCGACGGCACGGCGCGGCTGTGGGACATGGAAACCGGCAACGAGACCGCCCTGTTCGACAGCCGGTCCGGACCGGTCTACGCGGTGGCGTTCGCCGCCGACGGCACAGTGCTGACCGGCGGCTACGACCGCACCATCAGGGACTGGCCTGCCGGCGGCGGAGACGGCGTGGTGCTTTTCGCCGGCGCGCCGGAGTGATGTGCGAAGGTGGTCCGCGACGCTCGACGTTACAGAAAGGAGCGGCGCCGTCGGCGCTGCCAATCTCCCCCCTCGTGGGGGAGATGCCCGGCAGGGCAGAGCGACTGTCTTGGAAGTCAAGCTGTTTGCCATGGT
>NZ_JBVVQU010000044.1:50033-59965 GCF_055811555.1 Mesorhizobium sp. WSM4813 | reverse complement strand
ACCATGGCAAACAGCTTGACTTCCAAGACAGTCGCTCTGTCCTGCCGGACATCTCCCCCACTTGGGGGGAGATTGGCAGTTCGGCTGACTGCGCCAGTCTTTCAACGTTTGAGATTGGCGAAACCCATTGCGACATCCAATCTCCCCCCCTTGAGGGGGAGATGGCCGGCAGGCCAGAGGGGGTGCTGGTCCAGGGGTGCTGTCCCGCGACCTATCGTGATTGGCGTGACGGAGCGGCCCTACGGAATCCCATTCCCCGTCTGGCCAATGGATTGGCACGATCTATCTTCTTTCAGACTGCAAACGGCTGGAAAAGAAGATAGGCTGACAGCCTGCCCAAGGCGGTCGCTTGGCCACGGAGCATCTGAATATGAGCAAGCACAAGATCGCCGCACCTGACGTTGCCCCTTCGGAGATGGCCCCATCCTCAGACAGGGCAATGTCCCGTCTGAGTCCGCCCTATGCGTCGGTTCTCGACCTGATCGGGCAGACGCCGGTCGTCGAGCTGACCAAATTCGACATCGGCAAGTGCCGGCTGTTCATCAAGCTCGAAAGCCAGAATCCCGGCGGCTCGATCAAGGACCGCATTGCGCTGTCGATGATCGCCGACGCCGAAAAACAGGGCAGACTGAAGCGCGGCGGCACCATTGTCGAGGCGACCGCCGGCAACACCGGTCTTGGCCTCGCCCAGGTCGGCATTCCCAAGGGCTACCGCATCATCCTCGTCGTGCCCGATAAGATGTCGCGCGAAAAAATCCAGCATCTGCGCGCGCTCGGCGCCGAAGTGCGCATGACCCGCTCCGATGTCGGCAAGGGCCACGCCGAATACTATCAGGACATGGCCGAAAGGATCGCCGCCGAGCTGCCCGGCGCCTTCTATGCCAACCAGTTCGCCAATCCGGCCAATCCGGACGCCCATGAAACCACGACCGGTCCCGAGATTTATTCGCAGCTCGATGGCGACGTCGACGCGGTGGTCGTCGGCGTCGGCTCCGGCGGCACCCTGACCGGGCTTGGCCGCTACTTCGCAAAGGTTTCGCCGAAGACCGAGATGATTCTCGCCGATCCGGTCGGCTCGGTGCTGGCGCCGTTGATCAAGACCGGCAAGATGCAAGAGGCCGGAAGCTGGACCGTGGAAGGCATCGGCGAGGATTTTGTGCCGCCCAATGCCGATCTGTCGCTGGTCAAGAAGGCTTACTCGATCACCGACAAGCAGAGCATGCTGGCGGTGCGCGACCTGCTTTCCAACGAGGGCATCCTCGCCGGCTCGTCGTCCGGCACCCTGCTTTCGGCCGCACTTCGCTATTGCCGCGAGCAGACCGTGCCGAAGCGGGTCGTCACCTTCGTCTGCGACAGCGGCAACAAATATCTGTCGAAAGTGTTCGACGACTTCTGGCTGATCGAGCAGGGCCTCGCCGAGCACGAGCAGCACGGCGACCTGCGCGATCTGGTGATGCGCACGCACCGCACCGGCGACATCGTGTCTGTCGGCCCGGACGAAAGCCTGCTCAACGCCTATGGCCGCATGCGCCGTTCGGATGTCTCGCAATTGCCGGTGCTGGACGACGGCAGACTGGTCGGCATCGTCGACGAAAGCGATATCCTCGCCCACGTCGAAGGCCCCTATGACAGCCGCTGGGACCGCTTCAAGGCCCCGGTCCGCACGGCCATGACCGCCAATTTGCACACGCTGCAGGCCAGCCAGACGCTGGATGCGCTGCTACCGGTGTTCGACCGCAACGAGGTCGCCATTGTCTTCGACGGCGACGAGTTCATCGGCCTGATAACCCGCATCGACCTGATCAACCATCTGAGGCGCCGCGCAAAATGACCATCAAAGCCACCGTATCGGGCAGCAACCGTCTGGCCTTCTCGACGCGCACGATCCATGGCGGCCAGAGCCATGACCCGACGACGGGCGCGGTGATGGTGCCGATCTATGCGACCTCGACCTATGGCCAGCAGAGCCCGGGCGTGCACAAGGGTTTTGAATACGCCCGCAGCCAGAACCCGACCCGCTTCGCCTTCGAGCGCGCGGTGGCCGATCTCGAGAGCGGCGCAGCCGCCTTCGCCTTCGCTTCGGGCCTGGCGGCGATCGCCACCATTTTCGAACTGCTCGATTCCGGCGCCCATGTCGTCGCCACCGACGACATCTATGGCGGCACGTTTCGGCTGCTGGAGCGGGTGCGCAAACGCTCGGCCAACCTCCATGTCGACTTCGTCGACTTCACCGATCTTGACGCGGTCAAAGCGGCGATCCGCCCGGAAACCAAACTGCTCTGGGTCGAGACGCCGACCAATCCGCTGCTGCGCGTCGTCGATCTTGAAGCGGTCGCAGCACTGGCAAAGCGCAAAGGCGTGCTCTCGGTCGCCGACAACACCTTCTGCAGCCCCTACCTGCAGCGGCCGCTGGAGCTCGGCATCGACATATCCGTGCACTCGACGACGAAATACCTCAACGGCCATTCCGACATGGTCGGCGGCGTTGCCGTGGTCGGCGACAACAAGGATCTGGCCGACCGGCTGAAATTCCTGCAGAACGCTATAGGCGCCATATCAGGGCCGTTCGATAGCTTTCTGGCGCTGCGCGGCCTCAAGACGCTGGCGCTCAGGATGGAGCGCCATTCGTCGAACGGCCAGAAGATCGCGCATTGGCTGGAAAGCCGTCCCGACATCCGCCGCGTCATCTATCCCGGTCTCCCCAGCCACCCGCAGCACGCCATCGCCAGGCGGCAGATGCACGCCTTCGGCGGCATGATCACAGTCGAGCTCGACCGCGACCTCGCCGGCACAAAACGCTTCCTCGAACACACGCAACTGTTCACGCTCGCCGAAAGCCTCGGCGGCGTCGAAAGCCTGATCGAGCACCCGGCGCTGATGACGCACGGCTCGATCCCGGCGCAAAAGCGGGCTGAGATTGGGATTTCCGATTCGCTGGTGCGGTTGTCGGCCGGGATCGAGGATGGCGACGATTTGATCGCGGATTTGGACCAGGCGCTGGCGAGTTGAGGGGGGGGCAACAAGAACCTTGCAAGAAGTCGGCGGGACAGTGCCCCCCTCTGCCCTACCGGGCATCTCCCCCACGAGGGGGGAGATTGGCCGTCATCTTGCGCTTTCGCCAACCTCCAACGCTGAAACACGGACGGGACGGCGAAGTTGCCGATCTCCCCCCTTGTGGGGGAGATGTCCGGCAGGACAGAGGGGGGCGTGAAGGATCGCCAGCGAGCGGCGCTTATTCTGTATCCATGTGTCTTACATCCTATTCCGTTGACCTTGGCGCCATCTGGCAGAATTGTAGTTCCTCATCCATCTTGCTGCCTGGCTCCCGAAGCTATGAACAACCGACAACGCAACCTACCGAGGGCCATCGACGCTCCCCTCACCTTCGCGGTCGTGGTCTTCCCCGGCTTCCCGATGATGGCGTTCAGCTCGGTCGTCGAGCCGCTGCGCGCAGCCAACGTGCTGGGCAAGCGGGACTGCTACCGCTGGATCATCGTCGGCGCCGCCCAAGGTCCGGTCAAGGCCTCGAACGGTGTCATCATCCAGCCCGGCTTCTTTGCCGGCGATGCGCCGAAGGTCGACCGCATTGTCGTCTGCTCGGGCGGGGATGCCGATCATCTTGTCGCCGAGGACGCGGTGAGCTGGATCCGCAGGAGCCTGCGCGGCGGCGCTCATATCGGCGCGGTGGCGGATGCGGCGTTCTTCCTCGCCCGCGCGGGCCTGCTCGACGGCCATGCCTGCACCTTGCACTGGACCAGCCAGGCGGCTTTCACCGAAGCGTTTCCGGACATAGAACTGAGGCGCGATCTCTACGTCATCGACCGCAAGCGCTTCACTTCGGCCGGCGGCGTCGGCAGCCTCGACATGATGCTGGAGATCATCACATCAGACTATGGCGCCGAGCTTGCCGCCGGCGTCGCTGAATGGTTCGTGCACAGCCCGCTGCGCTCCAGCGTCGACCGCAAGCTGATGCCGCTGCGGCTGCGCACCGGCGTCCAGAACGAACTGGTGCTGTCGGCGATCGCCATCATGGAGGACGCGGTGGAGGAACGGCTCGGCATGGCGGCGCTGGCGGAAAAGCTCGGCGTCTCCTCCGACAAGCTGGAACGAAACTTCCGCTCCGAACTCAGCATCTCGCCCAACGGCTATTACCGTCGCCTGCGGCTGAAGCGCGCCGCCGACCTCTTGGCCCATTCGACACTGATGGTGCGCGACGTGGCGCTGGCCTGCGGCTTTGCTTCGATGTCGAGCTTTGCCCGGGCGTTCAGGGAGGAGCATGGACATGCGCCTAAGGTGATGCGGCGGCATTAGGTCTTGCGGAGGTCAGCGGGACAGCGCCCCCCTCTGGCCTGCCGGCCATCTCCCCCACTTGGGGGGAGATCGGCTGTCACCGCCGATTTCGCCAATCGCCAACGTTGCAGGAAGAGCGGAGCGCCGAAGCTGCCAATCTCCCTCCTTGTGGGGGAGATGTCCGGCAGGACAGAGGGGGCGCCGTAGAGCGCCACGTAACAGCCCCAAGCGGCATCCGGCACAACACCTGCGGGATTCCGCACAGCCTCTGCGCAAGCCATGGCGCATCTTCCCCGCTTCCAGGAGGCACCCCATGAGCATCGTCGTCTTCGACCCCGACAGCACCGAGGATGTCGACTTTCGGGACCGCATGCGCCACCCGGCGGCGGCCGACCCGGCCGGCGGCATGTGGCTTTCCGACACCGAGCCGTCCTTCATCGACGCGGATGCGCTGCGCAAAGGCCGACTGGCCAGGCTGCGTGCCTGGATGCGCGAGGCCGGCTATGGCGCCGTGGTGCTGTTCGATCCCTACAACCAGCGCTACGCCACCGGCTCGCGCAACATGTTCGGCTATTTCCTGCGCAACTCGACCCGCTACTTCTTCATCCCGACCGAAGGGCCGATCATGCTGTTCGAATATCCGCAGAGCTATCATGTCTCGATGGTGCTCGACACGATCGACGAGGCGCGTCCGTCCAAGCTGGTGTGGTCTTCGGTGTCGGGGCGCGACGATGAAACCGCCGGGCCCTTCGCCGATGAGATCGCCGAACTGCTCAAGGCGCATGGCGGCGGCTCGATGAAGCTCGGCCTCGACCGTTGCGGCCATCTGCAGGCGCTGGCGCTGGAAAAGCGCGGCTGCGAGGTCAGGGATTGCCAGGGCGAAATTCTCGCGGTGCGGGCGGTCAAGACGCCCGAAGAAGTAAAGTGCCTGCAGGTGTCGATGGCCGGCGCCGAAGCCGCCGTTTACGCGGTGCGCGAGGCGATCAAGCCCGGTGTGTCCGAAAACGACCTGTTCGCCATCATGTATCACGAGGTGATCCGGCAAGGCGGCGAGTTCATCGAAACCCGCCTGCTGACTTCGGGTCAGCGCACCAACCCGTGGTTCAACGAAGCCAGCGGCCGCAAGATCAGGCCGGGCGAACTTTTGGCGCTGGATACCGATACGATCGGCTGTTACGGCTATTATTCGGACTTCTCGCGCACCTTCCGCTGCGGCCCGGGCAAGCCGACCGATTATCAGAAGTCGCTCTACCGCATGGCCCACGACCAGGTTCAGCACAACATCTCGATCGTGAAACCCGGCATGGCGTTTCGCGAGATTGCCGAAAAGGCCTGGAAGATCCCGGACCGCTTCGTCGACCAGCGCTATACGTCGGTGATGCACGGCGTCGGCATGCATGGCGAGACGCCGTTCATCGCGCATGCCATGGATTACGAGACCTATGGCCGCGACGGCTTTGTCGTGCCCGGCATGGTGGTCAGCGTCGAGAGCTATATCGGCGAGAAAGGCGGCCGCGAGGGTGTCAAGCTCGAGGACGAGATCCTGGTCACCGAAACCGGTACCGAGCTTCTGTCGCGCTTTCCCTATGAGGACGATTTTCTGGAGAAACAGGTTTGACCCCAGCATCCACCACTGGTCGCGGTGCGGTATCGCAAACCTTCGGGACTAGCCGCAGCGCTCATGCTTTCGTCATCCTAGGGCGGAGCAAGGAGCGCAGCGACGCGGCGCAGACCCTAGGATCCATGCCGTTACATCTAGGCTTCGAAACGGTGCAGAACTCTGTTCCGTTGCATTCTTCGCTAGAGGTAAGGGCATGGATTCCAGGGTCTTCGCGACGCCGCTTCGCGGCTGCTGCACCCTGGAATGACGAAGTTCAGGTATCCGCATGAAAAGCCCGATCTCCATCGAGCGCGGCATGGTGGCCGCGGTGTTCGTCGACCTCCAGGAGGAGCATCGGCAGGACAAGCGTTACCTGGTCGAGGGTTTTGCCGACATCCTCGCCAACGTCCAGCGCCTGCAGGCAACGGCGCGGGCCAATGATGTGCTGCTTTATCATTCGGCCTATATCGTCGATCTCACCAGGGAGGCGCGGCGGTTCCATCCGGTCGATGCAAATGGCAGGTCGGCCTTCTCCGACAAGGACGATCCGCTGACGGCGATCTGTCCGGAAGTGGCGCCCCTCGCCGACGAGATGATGCTGGTCAAGACCGAGGCCAGCGCCTTCGGTGCGAGCCCTGCGGCAGGCCGGCTCAAGGCCGAAGGGATCGAGTGGCTGGTCGTTGCCGGCGTGTGGACCGAGGCCTGCATCGACGCCACCGTCAGGGATGCGGTGTCGTCAGGCTTTCGCGTGCTTTTGGTCAAGGATGCCTGCGGCAGCGGCAGCACGGCGATGCACCAGACCGCCATCCTCAACCTTGCCAACCGACTCTATGGCGGCGCCGTCACCACCACCGACGGCGCGTGCCGGCTGATGACAGGCGAGACGGTCGACGCATGGCAGGTCCAGGGTTCCGTGCCTTTGCGCTTCACCTACGAAAATGCCGCCCGGCTCTACGACGAGCTTTGACGCTTCCAGCGGATTTGGTGGGACCGGATGGCGATGGTCAGTGACGCCGACAAGCCCGAGACAGCACAACGGGGACAATACGCGACGCTGCTCGACCCGGCGCTGTGGGCCTATATCGACCGGGTCAACGCATGGTATCCGCCCGAAATTGACCTGCCGGTCGACAAGCAGCGGGCGGTCTATGACGCGATGTGCCGGGCGTTCCACGCGGGAACTCCCGCAGGCGTCGAGACCGGCGACAGCACGGTTGCCGCCGGCGATCATACGATTCCGATCCGGCGCTACCAGCTGGCGGGCAAGGCGCCGCAAGCGATGGTCGTCTACTATCATGGCGGCGGCTTCGTGCTTGGCGGGCTCGACAGCCATGACGACATCTGCGCCGAGATTTGCGCCGGCACTGGCTTTCCCGTGCTGTCCGCCGACTACCGGCTGGCGCCCGAACATCTGCATCCGGCCGCCTTCGACGATGCGCTGGCGGTGTTCGAATGGGCGGCTGCGACAGCCGGCCTGCCGATCGTGCTGTGCGGCGAGAGCGCCGGCGGCAATCTCGCCGCCGCGGTGGCGCATGCGGCGCGCCGCCAACCCCGCCCCGCAATCGGCCAGGTGCTGATCTATCCCGATCTGGGCGGTCCGGAGCCAGGCGGCCCCGAGCTAGACACCAAAGAGAGCGCCGGCTCCTATGTCGAGCACGCCGAGGCGCCGCTGCTGACGCTCAGCGATGTTAAGTTTTACAGGCAGGTCCGCTCCGGCAAGGCACAGTCACCAGACGACCCGACCTTCCTGCCGCTGCGCGACAGCGATTTCTCCGGCCTGCCGCCGACGGTCGTCGTCACAGCGCAATGCGATCCGCTGTCATCGGACGGCGAGGCCTATCGCGACCGCATTCTTGCCGCCGGCGGCCGCGCCTGGTGGTACGAAGAGCCGCGCCTCGTGCACAGTTTCCTGCGCGCCCGCAAAACCGTGCCACGGGCCGGCCAAGCGTTCACCCGCATCGTCGCCGCCATCGCCACGCTCGGCAAGGGCGAGTGGTTGTAGGGGACCTTCCACCTCTGCGGAACAGCGCACAACAACTGCGGAAATCAGAACACTTCCCCGCTTAATCCCGCACTATCATTGCCCATGGCCAAAGGCGCCCGGCCTACCGCATCCGCCCCCGCGAAGCGGTCAGCCGGGCGCCGACGGGGAGGATCGACGATGAAGTTCATGTTGACCGACAGAGCGTTGCATCCGCAGGCTGAGCCCGTCGCCGACGGCTTCAAGAAGGGCAGCATCAACCGGCGCGAATATCTCGCCACCATGGCCGCGCTCGGCCTCAGCGCCGCCGGCGCGCTGGCGCTCGGCGGCCTTGCGCCATCGCCGGCCAGGGCGCAGGAGCCGAAGCGCGGCGGCGTCTTGCGCGTCGCCATGAACGTCAAAGGCTGGAAGGATCCGCGCACCTTCGACGGCGTCGAAATGTCCAATGTCGCCCGCCAGTGCAACGAATATCTGGTGCGCTGGAATCGTGATTTCACCTTCGAGCCGTGGCTGCTCGAAAGCTGGGAGACCAGCGACGACGCGCGCGTGCTGACGCTGCACGTCCGCAAGGGCATCACCTGGTCGAATGGCGACACCTTCAACGCCGACGATGTCGTCCACAACCTGGCGCGCTGGTGCGATGCGAGCGTTGCCGGCAATTCGGTCGCGGAGCGCATGGGGGCGCTGGTCGACGCCGCCACCAAGAAGCCGGTCGACGGCGGCATCGAGCGTGTCGACGACTTTACCGTCCGGCTCAATCTGCCCAAGCCCGACATTTCGCTGATCGCCGGCATGACCGACTACCCGGCGCTGATCATGCATCGCAGCTACGACGGCGACGGCGATCCGCTGAAGGCGCTGGCGATCACCACTGGACCTTGCGAGCTGGTGCAATGGGACGCCGAGGTTGGCGCCGAGGTCCGCCGCAAGGACAAGCCGTGGTGGAAGGGGGATTTCTGGCTCGACGGCATCCAATGGGTCGACTACGGCTCCGATCCCAATGCGATGTTCTCGGCTTTCGAATCGGGCGAGATCGACACCAACCACGAAACCGCCGCCGATACGGTGTCGCAAACCGATGCCATGGATCTGAGCAATTCGGAACTTGCCACTGGCTCGACGATCGTCGCGCGTTTCAACGTCGGCAATCCGCCCTATGACGACATTAGGGTGCGGCGCGCCGCGCAGCTCGCCGTCGACAACGCCGCAATCCTGAAGATCGGCATGGACGACCGCGGCAAGCCGGCTGAGAACCACCATGTCGGGCCGATGCATGCCGAATACGCCGATATCGGCCCGGCCGTCCGCAATGTCGATCAAGCCAAGGCGCTGCTCGCCGAGGCCGGCAAGTCCGACCACGAATTCGAGCTCATCTCCGTCGATGTCGATTGGCAGAAGAACACCGGCGATGCCATCGCCGCGCAGATGCGCGACGCCGGGCTGAAGGTCAAACGCACCGTGCTGCCGGCGGCGACGTTCTGGAACGACTGGAGCAAATATCCCTTCTCCTGCACCGAGTGGCTCGGCCGGCCGCTCGGCGTCCAGGTGCTGGCCCTGGCCTACAGATCGGGTGCTGCCTGGAACGAGACCGCCTACGCCAATCCGGAGTTCGACGCCTTGCTCGACAAGGCGCTGGCTACGCCCGACGCCAGTGCACGCAAGGAGATCATGGCCAAGATCGAGCAGAACCTGCGCGACTCCGGCATCATCATCCAGCCCTATTGGCGCTCGGTCTACCGGACGTTCCGCAAGGGCGTGCATGGCTGCGAGCAGCACCAGTCGCTGGAGCAGCATTTCGAGAAGGTTTGGCTCGAGGCATGATAGCGGGTGCCGTCCCTCCAGCCTCTCAAGACCTGGGTTCCTCGCCCACGCGAAGCGGGGGAGAGGTGGGCGCGCAGCGGCCCGCGAGGGGGGGGTGGTTGAGCGCACCACCCCCACGACCGGGGGGGGGCGGGCGGGCCGCCCCCCCCCCCCCCCCCCCGGCGGGGGGGGCGGGGCCCCCCCCCCCCCCCCCCCCCCCCCCCCCCCCCCCCCCCCCCCCCCCCCCGACCGGGTTACAGC
>NZ_JBVVQU010000044.1:0-50023 GCF_055811555.1 Mesorhizobium sp. WSM4813 | reverse complement strand
GGGGGGGCGTGGGGGCGCCCCCCCCCCCCCCGTGTGTGGGGGGGCATCGTTTGTGGGGGTTCCCCCTCTCCGTCTCGGCTTCGCCGAGCCACCTCTCCCCCACTCTCGGGGGGGCGAGGAACCCAAGCTGGAATGAAGCCGCTTTCCCGCCAACCTCGGAACATTGACGATCTCCGCGCCACACGGATTAGCGAGCGGCGCCCGATTTTGAAATCTCCTGTCCAAGCCGCACTGTTTCCCGCACCAGCAGGTCCAGGTCCTCGCGCCGGGTGCGGTGGTTGTTGATCGCCACCCGCAGGCCATGCTGGCCGTGCACCGTCGTATCCGAAAGGGCGGCGATGCCTTCTTCCTGCAGCCTCAGCATGATCTCGGTGTTAAGTGCCTTCTGCCGCTCTCCCGTCAGCCCGTCGCCGCGGTAGCGAAAACAGACGATGTTGATGCTCGGCGGCGCGACCAGTTCCAGCAGCGGCGCGGCCTCGATCAGCCTGCCGAGCGTGTGGCCCTGTGCGATGTTCTGGTCGATCAGCCGGCCGAATTTCTCGATGCCGTGCTCCTTCAGCGCCATCCACACTTTCAGCGCGCGAAAACCGCGTGACGTCTGCAGGCCAAAATCATGCAGCCATTGTCCGGAAGCGAGGCCGCGCGGCGTCGATTCCAGATATTCCGGCGTCACCGCAAACGTATTGCGATGCGATGCTGCGTCCCTGATCAGCACGCAGCCGACCTCGAAGGGAGCGTGCAGCCATTTGTGCGGATCGAGCGCGATGGAGTGGGCGTGCTCGATGCCGGCAACACGATGGAAATTTTCCGGTGCGATGGCGATCAGCGCGCCGATGCAGCCGTCGACATGGAACCAGAGATCCTCCTGTGCCGCCAGCCTTGCCAGCGCCTGCAGATCGTCGATCCCTCCGGTGTTCACGGTGCCTGCCGTGCCGATCACGCACGCCGGCTTGAACCCGGCCGCACGATCTTCGGCGATCGCTGCCCGCAAGGCGTCGATGTCGATCCGCAATCCGGCATCGGTCGGGATGCGGCGCAGCGCCCGATTGCCGAGGCCAAGCGCCTCCATCGCCTTGCGGTGGCAGGAATGAAGCTGGTCCGAGCCATAGAAACGCAGCGGCTTGTCGATGGCGGCAACGCCAAGCTCGCGCACGTCGATGCCTGCCCTAGCGTTGCGCGCCACGGTCAGCCCGATGATGTTGGCCATCGAGCCGCCGCTGACCAGTGTGCCGCTGGCCGATTGGGGAAAGCCCATCATCTGCTTGCACCAGTCGACGACCTGGATGTCCATCAGAGCGGCGGCATGGTTGCCGCCGCCAAGGTTGGAACCCTGGACCGCCGCCAGGAAATCACCGAGCGCCCCGGTGAAATTGCTCGATCCCATATACCAGGACCAGAAGCGCGGATGGATGTTGCCCATGGGGTAGGCCATCACGTTCCGCGCTACCTCGCCATAGACTTGGGCAAGCGGCTGAGGCGACCGCGGCAGCGGTGCGGTGAAGAAGGTTTTTACCTCTTCAGGCATATCCTGCCACACCGGCCGTTCGCGGACATCGCGCAGATAGTCGACGGCGTCATCGACGATCCGGTGCGACAGCGCCTGCACATCGGCCCAGTCGACCGGATCGAGCGTTTCTTCGGCAACCAGACCGGCAGTGCCGGCGGCCTTCAGCATGGCGTCCATCCGCGTCGCTCCCGTACGCCGTTACTCGGCCGGGAACTGGCAGCCCGGCGTCGAGCGCGACAGCGCGATCTCCTCCGCGTCCATCTCGGCTTCGATGCCGTCGAACAGCGGCGTCGTCATGTAGCGTTCGCCGGTGTCGGGAAGCATGCACAGGATCACCGAGCCGGGTGCGGCTTTTTCCGCGATCTGGCGTGCCACGGCAAAAGTGGCTCCGCCGGAGATGCCGGTGAAAATCCCTTCCTTTTGCGCCAGCGCCTTGGCCCATTTGATGCCTTCAGGCCCGGGAACAGGCACGACCTCGTCATAGAGGCTGGCGTCGACCGCCTCCTGGAGGATGTTGGGGATGAAATCCGGGGTCCAGCCCTGGATCGGGTGCGGCTCGAACGCCGGATGGCTGGCGGCCGGTGCACCGTCGGCGCCGCGCTCCTGTGCCTTGCCGCTGCCGATGAGCTGGGCATTGGCGGGTTCGGCCAGCACGATCCGGGTTTCGGGACGCTCACGGCGCAGCACCCGCCCGACACCGACGACGGTGCCGCCGGTTCCGTAGCCGGTGACGAAGCAGTCGAGCCGCGATCCGGCGAAGTCGTTGATGATCTCGCGCGCCGTCGTCGCCTCGTGAATGGCGGCATTGGCTTTGGTCTCGAACTGGCGGGCCAGGAACCAGCCATTGGCCTCGGCGAGTTCCACCGCCTTGTTGTACATGCCAAAACCCTTCTGGGCGCGCGGCGTCAGCACCACCTTGGCGCCCAGCATGCGCATCAGCTTGCGGCGCTCGATGGAGAAACTGTCGGCCATCGTCACCACCAGCGGATAGCCCTTCTGCGCGCAGACCATGGCCAGCCCGATGCCGGTGTTGCCGCTGGTCGCTTCGACGACCGTCTGGCCCGGCTTCAGGGCGCCGCTGCGTTCGCCCTCCTCGATGATGTTGAGCGCCAGCCGGTCCTTCACCGACGCCGCCGGATTGAAGAACTCGGCCTTCACATAGATCGTCACATGATCGGGGCCGAGATTGTTGATCCTGATCACCGGCGTATCGCCGACCGTGTCGGTAATGCTGTCGAACAGGCGGCCGCGGCCGGCCGTGGTCCTGATTTTCCGTTGCTGCAGCATGTCTGCTCTCCTCTTTTTGTTGTCGTCACAAGCCGGTTACAAACCGGCGGCTTGGGCGGCGAAGTTTCGAGACCTTGCCGCGGTAAGGTGCTGTGCCGGCAATGCGGCCCGGAAAGGCGGCAATGCCGGCGTCCGGCGCGGAAATTCGTTGCCGGATGCACTCTATCGCTTTCGATGGTAGAACACAGGACAACTGGCCAGCGTGGGAGCAAGCGTGGAAACGCACGTGGAATCCGCTCGATCGAGCCTGGAGGGCGCAACGCCCGGGCTGTCCGTGCGGCTGCTCGGACCGCTGACGGTCATCCGCGACGGCGCCACCGTGCAACTGCCGGCATCGCGCAAGCTGCGCGCGCTCTTCGCCTATCTGGCGCTTGCGCCGCATGCCGTCGGCCGCAGCCGTCTGTGCGAGCTGCTGTGGGATGTGCCGAACGATCCGAGGGGCGAGCTTCGCTGGTGCCTCAGCAAGCTCAGGGGCATTCTCGACGAACCGGATCGCCGCAGGATCGAAACGCCTGGCGACACGATCGCCCTTGATCTGAAAGGCGTTTCCGTCGATGCGATCGACATCGCCTCGGCCGCCGCTGGAGGAATCGAGATGCTCGATCTTGAGCGGCTGCAGGCCTTGTCCGAACTGTTCGTAGGCGATTTCCTCGACGGGCTGGAGATCGACCGCAGCCCGCATTTCAACAGCTGGCTGATCGCGCAGCGCCGCCGCTTCAGCTCCTGGCACGCCGCCATCCTGGAACATCTCGTCAGCAAGCTCCCGGCGGATGCCGACGACACGTTAGCGCATCTGGAAAAGTGGCTGGAACTCGCTCCCTTCGACGGGCGCGCGCATGTGGCTCTTCTGGCAAGGCTGGCGCAGCGCGGCCAGATCGCCGCGTGCGAGGAACATCTCGCTTCCGCGGCGCAGCTGTTTGCTTCGGAGGATCTGGATTTTGAACCCGTTCGTGACGCATGGCGGACGATCCGCAGCGAACGACCTGCCGCGACGCTCCGGGCGCGACCGGCACTCGTGCCCGTGGTCCCGCAAGCGGAAATTATACTTCCCGATTCCGGTGTTGCTGCATCGTGCAAGACCTCGCTCGCGATAATGCCGTTTGTCGAGGAGGCGGCTGTCTCTGGTGTTTGTGGGGACCCTCGCGGAGGCCCCTCACGTGGTGGCCCCACTCGCGGCGGATTGGCCGACGGTCTCACCCACGACATCATCACCCGCCTGGCCAAGCTCCGGGATTTCTTCGTCATCGCCCGCGGCTCGGTCTTTGCGCTGGCCGAGAAAAACATCGCGCCGGAAGATGCCGGCCGGCGGCTCAATGTCGATTATGTGACCACCGGGACAGTGCGCAGCCAGGCAGGCCGCGTCGTGGTCAGCATCGAACTTGTCGAGGTTCGCACGGCCAGGATCGTCTGGGCCGACACGTTCGAACGCAAGCCCGACGATATCTTTGCCGTCCTCGATGATATCGGCAACAGCATCGTCTCGTCGATCTCGGCCGAGATCGAGATGGTCGAGCGCAACCGCGCCATGCTGAAAGCGCCCAACTCGCTGAATGCCTGGGAGGCCTATCATCGCGGTCTCTGGCACATGTATCGCTTCACCCGCACGGAAAACGAGCAGGCCCGGCATTTCTTCGACATGGCCTTGAAGCTGGATCCGACCTTCGCCCGCGCTTATGCCGGCCTGTCCTTCACCCATTGGCAAAACGCCTTTCAGCGCTGGGGAGACCGCGATCAGGAAAGCGCGCTCGCCATCGAGGCAGCCGGCCAAAGTCTTCTGGTCGACGATCACAATCCGGCCGCGCACTGGGCTATGGGCCGGGCGCTGTGGTTGCGCGGCGAGCAGGACGGCTCTCTCATCGAGCTGGAACGGGCCGTGGATCTCAGCCCGAACTTTGCGCTCGGTCATTACGCGCTTTCGTTCGTGCACTCGCAGGCGGGCGATCCGAACGCGGCGATCGGTTCATCCGATCACTCGCGCCATCTGAGCCCGTTCGATCCGCTGCTGTTCGGCATGCTTGGCGCCAGGGCGATGGCGCATGTCCGTCTCGGCCAGTTCGACGAGGCCGCCGAATGGGCGCTGAAAGCCGCCGCCCGCCCCAATGCCCACGCCATCATCCTGGCGATCGCAGCCCACTGCCTTGCGCTGGCGGGGCGGCTTGACGAGGCCCGCACTTTCGCGGCCGCCATCCGCAAGACGCTTCCGAACTACTGCGCCGACGATTTCATCGGCACCTTCCGCTTCGAGCCGGACGCCGCAGGCCTGTTCCGGCAAGGCGCCAAGCGCATCGGGCTGGGGTGATCCAACCCCGGTTCGGGCCTGACAGTGCGTCAACCGGTCAGCCGGTCAAGAAAGCCGCGTTCGTCGCACTATATGCCGAGCATTGTCTTGGCTTGGTTGAGCGCAGCCTCTGACCCTGCATGATCGCCGGCCGCGTGCAATTTCTCGCCTTGAGCACGCAGTTCCTTGACTTTGGTCTTATCGGCCTCGGCGATGGTTGCGGTCGGCAACGCCGCGTCGATCTCGGCCATGATGGTCGGGCATGAATTTGCAAAGGCTGTCGCAGGAACGACCGCCAGGAAAACCGCAAGCGAAATTGATCGTAACATGGACGTTTCTCCCTCGCCGGAACACGCCACGTCGACGACCGGCGTAGGAATGGTACAGCTAATGCCCGAATGTGCCAATCACGATGATCGCGCTTGGTTGAGGCAAGCTGCAGTCGGCCGGGCTTTTCTCGGGATTTCTGAACCTTCACCACGGCTGGTCACCACCAATGTCGCCACGTCAAGCCGACCGCCAGCTTCGCGGCAATCGTCAGATCGTCGCAAAATTCTCGCGCACATCGGCATCGAGCCCGAAATCTTCCTTCAGGCTGACCTTGAGAATGTTTGCCGTCGCCTGGCCCGACGGCCAGTTCGGCATTGCAATGGCGAGATCGGCCGCGTGGACCGGGACCGCCAGCATTGTCAATGCCGCCAGCGACATTCTCCGCAGGCACTGCCGAAATCGGTTGTGCATTTTTCTCAATTCGGTGCCGAAAACGAACCGGGACGGGAACAATTGTCACGGCGAGCACCGTGTTATGACACCAGCCCAATCTTATCACGGCAACTGCTGAAGGTGCGGCAGTGCATTCGCCAAAGAGAGCGCCGTCACATGCCGCCCCTGCGCCCTACTCGATGACATTCCCTCTGGGAAGATGCTCAAAACGCGGCCGCCGCGCCCAATGTTTAGGATGTCCGCGATGGCGGTCAAGGCCGCCGAGAATCCGAGATGGTCAATACCAGTGAAATGATGCAGGTTCTTCTGGACCACGTGACAAGCAGGCCGCTAAGTAGACGCAGCCTCCTGGTTTCAGCATATGGCCCTCTTGGGTAATACAAATTGAAAATTGCGCCCTCATGTTTCAAAACAGTCGGTAGGCTCGCGAGGATGGTTCGTGCGGGTCACCGACGGTCCTCAAGCCGAGAATTCTAAAAGACGTTCAACAATGACCCAGCACGTACCAAATGCTCGAATTCTCATGTACAGCCACGACACGTTCGGGCTCGGCCACTTGCAGCGCTGCCGGACGATCGCGCATTCGCTGGTTGAGGATTTCCGCGGACTTCAGGTGCTTATCATTTCGGGTGCGACTATCGCTGGCGCCTTCGACTACCGCGCCCGCGTCGACTTCGTGAAGATCCCCAGCGTCATCAAGTTGCGCAACGGCGAGTACACCTCGCTGGAAAAGGATATCGATCTGCATGAGACGCTAAGAATGCGCCAGTCGATCATCCGCCACACAGCCGAGACCTTCCGGCCGGATATCTTCATCGTCGACAAGGAACCGCTCGGCCTGCGCGGTGAGATCGAGGACACGCTGTCCTACCTCAAGACGCGGGGCACCACGCTCGTGCTTGGCCTGCGCGAGGTGATGGACGCGCCGCATCTGCTCGAAGCAGAGTGGGCACGCAGGGATGTGATGCGCAAGATAGGCCTGTTCTACGACAAGATCTGGGCCTATGGTCCGCCGGATTTCTACGATCCGTTGACCGGCCTGGATGTGCCGTCGGCTATCAGAGCAAAGATGAAGTTCGTCGGTTTCCTGCAACGGAGCCTGCAGAAGAACGAGTTGCCCGGCCATCGGCCCGAGGGCGACTATATCCTGGTTACCACCGGTGGCGGCGGTGACGGCGCCGAACTGATCCACAACGTCATCGATGCCTATCAGCAGGATCCGCAATTGCAGCATAGGGCGCTGATCGTGCTCGGGCCTTACATGCCGGCGCGCAAGCGCAACAAGCTGCTCAAGAAGGGGTCCAAGATCCCCTATATCAAGATCATCGAGTTCGACAACCGCATGGAAGAGCTGATTGCCGGCGCCAAGGCAGTCGTGGCGATGGGCGGTTACAACACCTATTGCGAGATACTGTCTTTCGACAAGCCGGCGCTGATCGTGCCGCGCGTCGAGCCCCGCGAGGAACAACTGATCCGAGCACGGCGCGCAGCCGAACTCGGCCTCATCGAGATGCTTTTGCCGGAAGAAGCCGGGGATTCCCAGCGGTTTGCCAATGCACTGAAGGTGCTGCCGGACCGGCCCGGCCCATCGCAGAGCCATCCGCATCTGACGCTGGAAGGGCTGCCTCACATTTCCGAAATCGTCGCGGAACTGTTCGACCGGCGGGCCGGCCATCACCTTTCAGTCATTGAAGGCATGAACTGAGTTGCAACATCGCAAGATCGTCGTGGTTCTGAAGGGTTATCCGCGGCTGTCGGAAACCTTCATCGCGCAGGAACTGCTCGGTCTGGAGCGTGCGGGGTTCGACCTGATACTCGTCGCGCTCCGGCGGCCGACCGACGCAAAACGCCACCCCGTGCATGACGAGATCAAAGCGCCCGTCCATTATCTGCCGGAATATCTGCATGAAGAGCCGCTGCGCGTGGTTCGCTCGCTGTTTGCTTATCTGCTGCGGCCTGGCTTCTGGCGCGCGCTCCGATCGCTGGCTACCGATATCCGCCGCGACTTTACGCGCAATCGCGCGCGCCGCTTCGGGCAAGCGCTCGTGCTGGCGGCTGAATGGCCGGAAGGCGCGGGCTGGCTGCATGCACATTTCGCGCATACACCTGCATCAGTGACGCGCTATGCCAGCCAGCTTCGTGGCCTGCCCTGGAGCTGCTCGGCCCATGCCAAGGACATCTGGACTTCGGCGGACTGGGATCTGGCTGGCAAGCTTTCCTCGGCGCGCTGGACGGTCACTTGCACGAAAACCGGCTTCGACCGTCTGAAAAAACTCGCTAACGGCAGCTCGCCTGTGCATCTGAGCTATCATGGACTCGACCTTGATCGCTTCGGCAGTTTCGGCGAGGCGCGAAAACAGCATGACGGCTCGGCGCCGGACGAACCGGTTATCGTTCTGAGTGTTGGGCGCGCCGTTGAAAAGAAAGGTTACGATACCTTGCTGGAGGCCCTTGCCCTCTTGCCTGGTGATTTGGCGTGGCGCTTCGAGCATATCGGCGGCGGCGAGGAACTGGAACGGTTCAAGGCGCTGGCGCAAAAGCTCGGACTGGATGGTCGCGTCTCTTGGAAAGGCGCGCTTGCGCAGGACGAGGTGCTTGAGCACTACCGCTGCGCCGACATCTTCGCCCTGGCCTGCAGGATCACCGCAAATGGCGACCGGGACGGTCTGCCGAATGTTCTGGTGGAGGCTGCTAGCCAGCGGCTTGCCTGCGTATCGACCGATATTTCCGGCGTGCCGGAGCTTTTATCGCCGGATGAAACCGGGCTGCTGGTTCCGACGGAAAACCCGATTGCCCTGGCACAGGCGCTGGAGCGCCTGATCCGTGATCCCGTGTTGCGCGCCCGCCTCGGCGACGCCGCAGAGCGGCGCGTGCGCGGCAATTTCGATCATATGGCAAGCATTGGACAGCTCAAGGAACTGTTCGAGCGGGAGTGGCGGGCCGCCGAATGAAGCGGCTGCGCGCTTTCTTCTATGTCCAGCACCTGCTCGGTATCGGCCATCTCGCGCGCGCCAGCCGCATTGCGGCGGCTCTGGTCGATGACGGGTTTGACGTAACCGTCGTGACCGGCGGAGCGCCGATCGCCGGGTTTCCGGGACTGGGTGTAAAATCTGTAACCCTGCCACCTGTCACCTCCGGTGATGAAGGATTTTCCGGACTTGTCGATCTGCAGGGCAAACCCATCGACGATGATTTCAAGAAATGGCGTTCAGAGATGCTGCTGCAGGCATTCCGGGATTGCAGGCCTGATATCGTCATTGTCGAGGCGTTTCCATTTGGACGCCGGCAGATGCGTTTCGAACTCCTGCCGCTGATCGAGGCCATCGACGCGACCTCGCCCAGACCGCTGCTGGCGACGTCCGTCCGTGATATCCTTCAGGAGCGCGTCAAGCCGGGCCGAAACGAGGAAACGGTCGATCTGATCAACAGGCATTTCGACCTTGTTATGGTCCACGGCGATCCGGCTTTCGCGACCATTGACAAGACATTTCCACTGGCTGGGGTGATCAGGGCCGAGGTCGCCTACACAGGGCTCGTTGCCGCGCCGCCATCGCCCGCGGCCTCCGAGCGCTTCGACGTTCTGGTGTCGGTTGGCGGCGGGGCTGCCGGAAAGAGCCTTGTCAGGTCCACCATCGCAGCGGCGCGCAATGCCAACAACGCTTGGAAATGGTGTTTGATCACCGGCCCAAACCTGCCGAAAGACGAGTTTGACTCGATCGCACGCAATGCGACGCCGGTCCTGTCCATCTTCCGGTTCCGCGAGGATTTCGCCAGCCTGCTGACCAGCGCCCGCCTGTCAGTCTCGCAGGCGGGTTACAACACGGTCTGCGATGTCCTGCGCGCGGGTTGTCGCTCTCTGCTCGTTCCATTTGCAGCCGGCGGGGAAACCGAACAGACGGTTCGCACCCTGATGCTGGAAGAACTCGGTCTTGCAACGGTGCTGATGGAAAAGGACCTAACCCCTGAAGGTTTGGCGCAAGCGATCGAACAGGCGCTTGTGGGACCGACGCCAGCCGCGCATCGTCTCGATCTGGAAGGCGCGCGTCGCTCGGCGCAAATCCTGCGCGAGCGGTATCGAACATGGTCCCTAAAAGTAGGGCCCGGTTTCGGAAAAGTTCATCATCAAACAGAGGATAGATTCTAACGCGCGTCGCGTCTGGCGAGATTCGCGCGACGCGCGACGCATTTTTGGGCGAAATCCGTTCAAACAGTTCCAATCAGCATGAAGCGCGTATAATTTTTTGTCGGCAGTTCGCCGGAGAACCGCACCTCCCGTAGCGCCGCCATTTCTTCGAAGGCTGCAAGTGAAGCCACGCAGTTGATGTGCGTCGGCTCGCTGAAATAATCGTTCGATTGCAGCAGTACATTCGTGCCCCGCGGAAGCAGAGCAAGCCAGGCGGGCAGATCGGCTATGTGTTCGCAGCTCGTATTGACCATCAGGTCGGGCCGCCCGGCCGCATAGTCGAGTGCGTACATATCTGCCGTCAGCGCCCGGAACCGGTCGCCGGCTTCCCGGTTGAGGGTCCGGGCGACCGGCGCGACTTCAGGATCGATGTCGATGCTGTCGACCGCCGCGACGTCGAAGCGGGCGTCGTTGAAAAGCATTGCCGGCAATACGCCGTACCATCCACCCAGAACCCATACGCGCCCGAACCGGCCGCCGCAGCTTTCGAACAGCCTGTCGAGCGCCCACATCTTGCAGGCGACCTGCTTGTGGTTGAAGGCGTTGGCGATATCGGCATTCGGATGCTTGGCGATGACGCGCGCCAGCCCCGCCACCAGAGAGCAGTTGACATAAGCAGCAATTCCCCGCGTGAGGTCCAGGGCTTGCTCGTGCCAGTCAATGCCGGCATTGCGTGGTTGCGTGACATCCATCATATTTGTCTTGTATGTTGGGATTTCGGGCGACACAACGCAATCTTGCCTCCCGCAAGGCTGTTGATTCGCGGACGTGATTATGCAGCAAGCCGCTTCGCCATTGCCCGGTGCCGGAGAGAGCTTGTTGCATCTGTCCGGACCATCGGCGTCCATCCGCCAGCACCAGCGGTGCAGCTGCGGCCTCGTGCTGCTCGGCTATTCGCCAAAACCCTACAGAAGCCGCGAACCGTTTGGCCGGCTGCTTTCTTCGCTGATCAGCAATGCCCATGGCGTTGTCATAGACCGTGCGCCGGAACTGGATCGCGCCGCCTCGCAGGTTCCTTCCATTGTCGAGCGCAGGACAATCTCCGTGCGCTGCAGCTTCGAGCTTGTCGGTGGCGACGAAGAAATTGCCGATACGCCATTCGCCAGCAGGTGCTTTTACATCCTGCATGCTTTCAACTGAAGGGTCCACAGCCGCTTATGGAACCCAGCCTAGCCCGCTATATCTGGACGCACACCAAGAAGCAGCAGCTCTGGATATTGATGATCGTCATGCTTTCGATGATCCCGTATTTCATGTCCTTCGACCTGCCGAAGCTGATCGTCAACGGCCCGATCCAAGGTAGCGGCTTCGAGCAACCGGGCGCGACCCAGCCATTCATGAGGCTACACTACAACCTGCCGTTCATCGGAGAGGTCCAGTTCTTCTCCGGTTTTCAGCTCGACCGCAAGGAGACGCTATTTGCCCTGAGCATTGTCTTCCTCTTGCTAGTCGTCATCAACGGCCTGTTCAAACTCTACATCAACACCTACAAGGGCCGCCTCGGCGAACGCATGCTGCGGCGTATCCGCTTTGATCTTCTCGATCGTGTGCTGCGGTTTCCGCCGGGTTACTTCAAGCGGGTGAAATCCGCCGAAGTGGCGACCATGGTGAAGGACGAGGTGGAGCCGCTGGGCGGCTTCATCGGCGATGCCTTCGTGCAGCCGGTGCTGCTCGGCGGCCAGGCGCTGACGGCCATGCTGTTCATCATGATCCAGAACTTCTGGCTCGGAATGATAGCCGCCGTGATCGTGGCGTTCCAGATCGTGCTCATCCCGCGAATGCGGCGGCGGCTGATCGTGCTCGGGCGCCAACGGCAGTTGACGGCACGCGCGCTTTCGGGCCGGATTGGCGAAATCGTCGACGGCATCGGCGCGGTTCACGTCCACGATACATCAAACTACGAGCGGGCCGACATAGCTGCCCGGCTCGGGCTCATCTTCAAGATCCGCTTCGATCTTTACCAATGGAAATTCATGGTGAAGTTCCTCAACAATTTTCTCGCGCAGATCACGCCTTTTCTGTTCTACATGATCGGCGGGTACCTGGTTATCCAGGGGCGGCTGGACGTCGGCCAGCTCGTGGCCGTGATCAGCGCCTACAAGGAACTGCCCGGACCGATGAAGGAACTGATCGACTGGGATCAGGCGCGGCAGGATGTCCAGGTCAAATATCAGCAGGTCGTTGAACAGTTTACCGTCGAGAATCTCATTGCGCCGAGAATCGGGGCATTGACGATCGACGCTCCCGAGCCGATGACCAAACCCCTGTCCGCGATCGGTCTGTCCATAGCAGACGATGGCGGTGCAATGCTCCTCGACCGTATCTCCCTCAAGGTCAAGCCGGGTGAGACGGTGGCGCTGGTCAGTACCGCAACAGGTGGAGCCGAGGCGCTTGCAGAAGCCTTCGCGCGGCTGAACTGGCCGGATAGCGGAAGGGTCGTTTCGGGCGCCGACGACCTGCTTGAACTCCCCGAAGCAGTGACCGGCCGGCGCATGTCCTATGCCTCATCGGATGTTTTCCTGTTCCAGGCAAGCCTCCGCGATAACCTGCTCTACGGGTTGAAGCATGCGCCGCTGACATCGGTGACTTATGACGGTGCCGCGGCAGACCAGCACCGCTGGAACATCAACGAGGCGCGCCGGTCGGGCAATCCGGAGCTTGATATCCACAGCGACTGGATCGACTATGCTGCCGCCGGCGCTACCGGCCCGCACGACCTTTTTGAAGCCGTGCGCCGAGTGCTCGACGCGGTTGTTCTGTCGCGCGACATCCTGGATCTCGGCTTGCGCTCTTCGGCCGACCTCACGCGCCATACGGAGCTTGCCAGGCGGATCGTCGAACTGCGTGCGGCGCTGCGAACCCGGCTCGAACGCGAAGGGCTGAGCGGACTGGTGGTTCCTTTCGAACCGGGCGCCTACAACAAGGAAGCAACAATCGGCCAAAACCTGCTCTTCGGCGCTGCCGCCGGCCCCGAACTGGCCGACAGGGCTCTAGCGGCCAATCCCTATTTTGCTTCTGTGCTGAGGCAAGCCGGCCTCGACCGCACGCTCTACGAAATGGGCATGGAGATCGCCGAACAGGCGATCGAGCTATTTGCCGACCTGCCGCCCGATCACCAGTTCTTCCAGCAGCTCGCCTTCATGAGCGCCGAGGAGATCCCCACCTACGAAACCTTGCTGCAACGGCTCAAGAACCGGGCCTACGAGGCGGTTTCGGAGAGCGACCGCGCCATGATCGTCTCCTTGAGCTTTGCCTATATCGAGCCCCGGCACCGTTTCGGACTGCTGAGCGACGAACTGATGAGCAAGATCGTCGCTGCACGCAGCCGGTTCTATGAAAACCTGCCGCCCGAGCTGCAAAATGCGATCGAACGGTACGATCCTGCCAAATACATTGCCGCGGCCACCGTCATGGATAATGTCCTGTTCGGGCGTGTGGGCAACAACCATCCCGACGCGCCGGACCGCATACGGACCATCGTCTATGACATTCTTGACGAACTGGGGCTTTATGCCGAACTTCTGGATGTCGGCCTGGACTTCAACGTCGGAGCCGGCGGCAGGCGGCTGACCGGTGGACAGCGACAGAAGCTCGATGTTGCCCGAGCCCTGCTCAAGCGTCCCGATTTTCTCATTCTCAACCGGCCGCTGTCGGCGCTCGACCAGCGCATGCAGGATAAGGTGCTGCGAAACGTGCTCGAGGAAGCCAGGCGCGACGGCCATTCGCCGGCAATTGTGTGGGTCCTGACGAATCCGGCAATGGCGATGATGTTCGATCGCGTTATCGTCTTCGACTCGGGTCAATTGGTGGAAGACGGAACACACGAGACACTTTTGGCAGGGAACGGTATCTTCAAGGAACTGCTGTCATAGAGCAACGAACATTCAGATGGGATCATTCTGCCGGTGGGAATTTGCTGCAAGGTCAAGGGATTCGGCGAAGGGCGTAGCGGCCGCAAATTCACCCGGCTCTTCGGGTTTCCGGCTGGCGGACGCCATTTTGTCAGGCGGCATCGCCCGATCGCTTGACATCGGGCTCGCCACCTTTCGCGTGGTTCGTCTCGCCACCGGAAACAGAATTCCATCTGGGCGGCCGTTGCTCTAGTCTGGCAAAGGCGAAGTTGAAAGGTTTGCGACAATGCTGCTCAAGGACGAAGTTGGAATGCTGCAACGCGTTCCCTTGTTCTCTGCCATCGAGCCGACAAAGCTCAAGCTGCTTGCGTTCACATCCGATCGCGTGAGCTACAGCGCCGGCCAGATCCTTTTCCGGCAGGGCGACGAGGGAGACGCCGCCTATGTCATCCTTTCAGGCAGGGCGGATATTCTGGTCGATTCCGACCGCGGACCGATAAAAGTTGCCGAACTGGAGCCAAATTCGATTGTTGGCGAGATTGCCATATTGTGCAACAGCTCCCGCACTGCCACCGTCAGAGCGGCAAGTCAGCTGGAAGCCTTGAGAATCCGCAAGGATCATTTCCTGAGGCTTATGAGGGAGTTCCCGGAAATGACCATCGAAATATTGCGGGTTCTTGCCGATCGCCTAAGCCATACGACCGCGGATCTGATCGACGCACGAAGCGCCAAATAACGAATGACGTGCGCTCGATCCTCGCCGTCGTGATGGCACTGTCCTCTTGCTGAGAAGGTCACCCGGAGAAAACCTGTCTCGCCTGTTTGTTTTGACGCAATTCCGGACGGAAAACCGTTTCACACTTTTCCTGGAATTGCTCTAGCAGCAGTTGTTTGGCTACTATGGGCGGCGGGGACTGCGAAGGGGTAGCATGGACGACGACGTTTTCCTGGTCAGGTTTTGGGGCGTTCGCGGCAGCATTTCGGTATCGGGGCCAGAATTCTCTCGCTATGGCGGCAACACAATCTGCATTGAGATGCGATGCGGTAAGCATACGCTTCTATTCGATGCAGGCTCTGGCCTACGGCCTGCCGGCGGGGCGCTTCAGGCGTTGGGCGTGACCGATTTCGACCTGCTTTTCACCCATTGCCATTACGATCACATCATCGGGTTGCCGTCTTTTGCGCCGATTTATGACCGAAGCGTCAAGGTTACGCTTTGGTCCGGGCATCTTGCAGGACACATGACGACCCGGCAGATGGTCGATGAGTTCATGCGGCCGCCGTGGTTTCCGATGAAACTGGAGTTCTGCAAGGCAAGGCTCGACTATCGCGATTTCGTATCCGGAGACGTGCTTCGGCCGCGCGAAGGGGTGGTCGTCCGAACCGGCAGTCTTATCCATCCGGGCGGCTGCATAGGCTACCGGGTCGAATGGGGCGGCCGCGTCGTGGCGGTGATCACAGACACTGAGCACGAGCCGGACAAACTCGATCAGGCGGTGCTCGGCCTGATCGAAGATGCCGACCTCGTCATTTACGATTGCACCTACACCGAGGAGGAAATGGAACACCGCCGCGGTTACGGGCACTCGACATGGCAACAGGGCGTCAAGCTCTGTGAGGCGGCCGGTGCGCGGGGGCTTGCGCTGTTTCACCACGATCCGACACGCACCGACGCGGAACTGGACGAGATCGAGAAACTGGCCAAAGACAGGTTTACCGGCGCTTTTGCCGCGCGGGATGGCCAGACGCTCAAATTTCCAGTCTCATTGCGCAAAAAGCGCTGAGCTATTTTCCTCTGCCGGCGCCGCGCCCGATCAATGTCCTGATCGAAAGCCATGCGCAGGCTTCAGTCTGTGCGGTGACTGTGAACAGCCGTTCGAGGAAAAGCCAGGCCGATTCATCATGCACGAGATGGTGGGTGAGCAGGCCGACCGGTTCGCCGCCGTCGAATGCATGCTGCAATTGCGCGATGATAGCCTGAACCAATAGGCCGTGATCGCGGCAGCCGCGCGTGCCATGCCAATCCATGATGTCGACATTGCTGTTGATGACCGCCAGTGGAGCCGGCTTCGGCGGCCCATAGGCCGACAATGCCGCAAATCCTATCGATCCAAGGTCGGATACCAAGCCGGCGTCGATCCTGTTCCAGGGGGGCACCAGCATCGGAACGGCACGTGCGCCGTGCAGTCCGGTTACGTGCGACAGCCCGTGAGCCAGATCATCGAGTACCGCCTTGCGCGGCCGATGCGCGCCGAGCTCCTGCTTTTTCTGGCCCTCGGGCGCATGATTTCGGTGCGCCCAGCCATGGATGGCGACCGTGGCATGCGGCGCCTCGTCAAGCCGGGCGACAAGCTTCTCATCAGTCAGGGCCGGAATGACGGCCAGAGTGACCGGAACCGCGAATTCACCGGTGAGGTCGAGGAGCCGATCAAGCGCAGGCGTCGGATCCACGGCGTCATCGTCACGCAGCCAGAACTCTGCCTTACGGTCCGCCCGTTGCCGGCACGCCAGTTCTTCCACCAATGGCTGCCAGATCTGATCGGATGTCATGAAACCGGGATCTTCGCAAGAAGTTCGGCCAGACGCGCCGCTGCAACACCGAGGGAGCGTTCTTCGAGGATGAAACGTCTGGCTTCCGCGGCCATGATGGTTCTTTCGTCGTTACGGGCCAGAAGCCTTTCAATGGCAGAAGCGAACGCCGCCACATCGCCCGGCGGGGTGAGAAACCCGGTCTGGCCATCCCGCACGACCTCCGGCACGCCGGCGATGTCCTGAGCCACCACCGGAAGGCCGGCGGCCTGTGCTTCAAGATAGGCAACGCCATAGGCCTCGCCGTAACCCGGCCAGACGTAAATTCCCCCACTGTAGAGGACATCCGGCACGGCGGCCGGCTCAATCGCACCAAGCCATTCGATACGGTCGGCGGGCAAGCCGGCGAATTGCGCTTTGACCTCGTCACGGGCAGGCCCATCCCCGACGACCGACATGGTCCAGGACAGGTGGCCGATCGGACCGAGCGCCTGCGCCAGCATGCGATAGCTTTCGACTTTGTCGCCCGGGCGCATCATGGCTACGGTAACGAGGCGCGTCGGACAACCCCGTGCCGGCATTTCCCGGAATGCCGATGCGTCGATGAAGGGCGAAAGCATACCGAGAGCGGCGTCGGGAATGGCATCCGTCAGTCCCTGACGATCCCTTTGCGTGAAGCAGATGTTCAGCGCTGCCTGTTCGACGGCTCGCGCCACCAACGCTTGTGTATCAGCCCACAAACCGGCGTTGCGCCGCCTCGAATAGGAGGCTTCCGCTGTCACATAGGGGATAGCAAAGGCCGACGCCAGCTCGGGTCCGATCAGGTCGGGCGCCTTGTAATAGAGATGATAGGAGAACCAGAGATCGGGCTTGCCGTCACGATCCCAAAGCTTTGTCAGCCGCGCGGCTTGCTCTCGGGCATCGAGCTTGAGCGCATCAAAACTTTTCGACTCCGGTTCGCGTAGATACAAGCGCAATTCGGATGCTAGTTCGACGCTATGCCCTCCATGCTCCAGCGCCTTGACCAGCATCCGTGCCATCTGGCGGTCGCCGGAGGCAACGGGATGATTGGGCGACTTCAGCGGCGCGTAGAAGGCAATTCGCATCGCCGGACCCTATCATCGGAAAGCCTGCGCAAGTCAATTTCGAAGCATGATCGACTTCCCCCTCAAGCAGTGGAATGTGCTATCTGATGCTCATGGAAACAGCTGCCGCGTCCGATCCGTTTGTCGCTTCTTTGCCGGTCTTCGCAAAGTTCGAAAGCGTTACCGATATCGATAACTATCGGCCTCTGCCGGATGGCTGGGCGCTGGCCACCGCCGACATCGTCGGCTCGACAAAGGCGATCGAGGCTGGGCGCTATAAAACCGTCAATATGGCCGGCGCCAGCGTCATTTCGGCGCTGCTCAATGCGCTGGGTCGGCGAGATCTTCCTTTTGTCTTCGGCGGCGACGGCGCGCTCGTGGCGTTTCCCGGCTCGGCGCTGGAGATCACCCGCAACGCGCTGGCGGCCGTCCAGAAATGGGTGGCGGACGAAATGGGCCTGACCTTGCGTGCCGCAATCGTGCCGATAAAGGATATAAGAGCGCAAGGCCTCGACGTTCGCGTGGCGAGGTTCCGGGCCTCCGAAGCGGTCTTCTATGCCATGTTCGCCGGCGGTGGCGGCAGTTGGGCGGAAGCCGAGATGAAAGCGGGGCGTTACCGCATCGATCCTGCGCCAGCCGGCGCGCGGCCGGATCTGACCGGCCTCTCCTGCCGCTGGAACCCGATCGAAGCCCGGCATGGCGAAATCGTCTCGATCATAGCTATACCGGGGGCGTCGCGCGACTTGCGCGGTTTTCAGTTTCTGGCTTCCGACATTATCGCCCTTGCCGGCGGGCAGGAACGCGATGGCCACCCGGTGCCGGTGAACGGGCCGGGCTACAGTTTTCCGCCCGCCGGCCTCGATATCGAGGCGCGGGCCATGGCGCCGGCAGGATGGCGATGGCTGTCGAAGCTGTGGATATTGTTTCTGATGACGCTTACGGCTGTCACCGATAGATATGGCTGGACGATCGGCAGTTTCGATCCGAAGGTCTACAAACGCGACGTGGCCAGCAATTCGGATTTCCGGAAGTTCGACGACGGCTTGAAGATGACCATCGACGTTGACGCGGATGTGTTGCAACGGATCGAGAACCGGCTGAAACAGGCGGAAGAGGCGGGCATCTGCAACTATGGCCTGCACCGCCAGAAATCGGCCTTGATGACATGCCTCGTCGCCTCGCCGCTGCAGCGCGATCACGTTCATTTCATTGACGGCGCCGCCGGCGGCTATGCGATGGCCGCCGCAAGCCTGAAGGCGAAGGTGCCGGTCTGACGACGCCTTGCGGAAATCGATTTTCCGCAATATGCCTCTGGGTTCTTGGCGAACCAGGTGAGCCTCGCTATGGGAGGACGGCCTGTCCGAATTGACGGAAAGCAGATTTTTGGACGCCTCACGATCGGCACATGACCGTCTTCTGAACCGGATTTCGACGCGCGCCGCGCAAGTCGGCGTGATCGGACTGGGCTATGTCGGGTTGCCGCTGGCGGTTGCGATCGCACGCGCCGGCTTCCCGGTTTCCGGCTTCGACATCGAAGCCCAGAAGGTCGAGAGCCTGAACAACGGCCAATCCTACATTGAGGCGGTGACGCCGACAGTTCTTGCCGGCCAGGTGGCGAGCGGACGTTTCCGCGCCACCGCGGATTTTGCCGAACTGGCCGTCTGCGATGTCATCATCATCTGCGTTCCGACACCGCTGACGAAAAACCGCGAGCCGGACCTCTCCTTTGTCAGGAACACGGCAGGCACCATCGCGAAGCATCTGCGTCTCGGCCAGCTGATCGTGCTGGAATCGACCACCTATCCCGGCACCACCGACGACGTGCTCAAGCCCATACTGGAAGAAACCGGCTTGCAGTCGAAGATAGACTTCTTCCTCGGCTTTTCGCCCGAACGCGAGGATCCCGGCAACCGCAGCTTTGAAGTCGCGACGATCCCCAAGGTCGTGGCAGGCGACGGCACTGAAGCGGCGACGCTCGTGCAGGCTTTCTACCAGGGCGTGGTCAAGACCGTCGTTCCGGTTTCCACCACGGCGACGGCCGAGGCGGTCAAGCTGACGGAAAACATCTTCCGCTCGGTCAACATAGCGCTGGTCAACGAGTTGAAGGTCGTGCTCGGTGCGATGGGCATCGACATCTGGGAGGTGATCGAGGCGGCAAAGAGCAAGCCCTTCGGCTACATGCCTTTCTATCCTGGCCCCGGACTTGGCGGGCACTGTGTTCCGATCGATCCCTTCTACCTGACGTGGAAGGCGCGCGAATACGAACTGCCCACCCGCTTCATCGAGCTGGCGGCAGAGATCAACACCGCCATGCCGCGTCATGTGGTCGATGAACTGGCGAAGGCGCTGGATCGGCGCTGCGGCAAAGCGCTCAGCCGCTCGCGCATTCTCATCATCGGGCTCGCCTATAAGAAGAATGTGCCCGACATCCGCGAAAGCCCCTCATTGCGGCTCATTGAACTCATCGAGGAATGGGGCGGCAAGGCGGAATTCCACGATCCGCATGTTACCGAGATTCCGACCACACGGGAGCATATGGCGATCAAGGGGCGCCGCTCGGTCGAATTGACCGAGGCGGCCCTGAAGGATTTCGATGCTGTCGTCGTTGCAACCGACCACGACGCGATCGACTATCAGGCGATCGCTGATCACGCTCTTCTGATCGTCGACACACGCAATGTTTTTGGCCGCCTCGGGCTAGCCCGAGAGACGGTGGTGAAAGCCTGACGGCGTCTGAGCCGGCGAATTTTTGCCTGATGTCAGGATCATGATTGCACTCCGCCGGCAGCCTCGCCACATAATGCCTCTTCGCCGGCTTTTGCCGCCGAAGGGCATTATTGACTTCGAGGGTCTTATCTTTGGGTCGTTAGAAAGGAGAATGGCTCGTTTTCGACGGGTCTCAAGATAGCATGAGCACAGCGCAAGCAGAAATTTCCACCATTCTCATGGATAAGGTTGCCGATTGGCTGACCCAATCGGCACTGGCGGGCGACGCCTTGGAAACATTGGTAAACGGCTTTTGTGAACGGCTGGCTGCTGCCGGCCTGCCGCTGAAGCGGGTGCATTTGAGCTTTTCGATGCTTCATCCGCTTTATGACGCGCTTGGCTTCACCTGGCTTCGCGGCCAGGGCATGGAAGTGGAAGGCTTCCGCAAAAAGGACGGCGTTCATTCTGACAGATTCCTGACCAGCCCATATTACCATCTGCTCAGCAACAAGCTCGACCATCTGCGGCGCCGGCTCGACCAGTCGGTGCCGTCAGAATTTCCTATTTTCGATGAACTCAGGCTTATGGGCGTGACCGATTACATGGCTTTCGTGCATCCCTTCAACGGCAATACCAGTCAGGGCATGATCGGGTCCTGGTCCACCGACAGCGCTTCAGGCTTCAGCGAGAGCATGATTTCAGCGCTGCTGCGCATCCAGAACCATCTCGCTATCGCAACCAAGATGGCGGTGCTCACCAAGCTGGCCGACAACATGATGACCACTTATCTCGGCGGCGACGCCGGCAGGCGCGTGCTGGACGGCCAGATCAAGCGCGGCGAGGGCGATACAATCCGGGCCGCACTGGTCATGGCGGATATGCGCGGGTCGACAAGGCTTGCCGAAACTTCCGGCCGCGAAATCTACATCGATACGCTGAACCAGTTTTTCGATGCCATTGCTGCACCTTTCAATCGCGGAGGCGGGCAGATCATGAGTTTCCTGGGGGATGGCTTCATTGCCGTCTACCCTTGCGAAAGGCACCGCTCGCAGTCCGAGATCGCCTGCCAGGCTGCTCTTGCGGCAGCGCACAAAGCCACGGCGCGCATGATGGATCTCAATCTGCGCAGAAAGGAGCAGGGGTTGGGCGACATAAACTTTGGTATCGGCCTGCATGTCGGCAATGTGATGTTCGGCAATGTCGGGCTTACAGACCGGCTCACATTCTCTGTCTTCGGCTCGGCTGTAAACGAGGTCCAGCGCCTCCAGACCCTGACCAAGAAATATCCGCACAGCGTTCTCGCCAGCAAAGACTTCGCCAGCTATTGCGGCGCCAACAGCTGGCTGACGCTCGGCAACGAGGAACTGGCGGGCATTAAGCAGAAGCTGACGGTGCTTTCACCCGATCTGTCGGGTGCTCTCGCACTCGATGAGGACGGTGCGCTGGAGCCGATTTACGACCGAATATCGGACGCCGAACAGGTCATGCTGCTTCATCGCGATGCCGCGCGGCTGTCGGCGGGCGACCCGAGAAAGCTCCAGTAACCGCCACGATCTGATCCGAACGCCATTGGTATGCAGTCCGGTCGCCGGTTCCGCCAGGGAACTGGCGACCGACTCGAATCCAAGTTGCTCTAGGCTGGCAATGCGCTAGTCTCGCTTTCTGGGTCTGCCGCCCGGCAGGCTGCCAGAGTGGGGCTGGTGTGAGAATGAATTCGGGTGTTGATCTGCTGCGGATCGAGGATGTTGGCATCTCTTTTGCCATTATTGGGGGGCCGTTGCATGCCGTCAGGCGTGCAAATCTTCGCGTCCTGCCCGGCAAGGTTACCGCGCTTGTGGGCGAGTCCGGTTCCGGAAAATCGGTTATAAGCCAGGCAGTGATGGGTATTTTGCCGAACACAGCCCATGTTCGCGGCCGTATCCTGTTTTCCGATCCTGAAAAGCCCGGCACGACGCAGGATATCCTGCAGATGCCGCGTGACGGACCCGATATCCGGGCGTTGAGAGGCAGCCGCATCGGCAAGATCTTTCAGGAGCCGATGACATCGCTGTCGCCGCTGCACACGATCGGCAACCAGGTCAGCGAATCCCTGCAGATTCATACCCCCATGGCTCGGGCGGAGCGCAAGGCGCGGACCGTGGAAATGCTCGGCCTTGTCGGCTTTCCCAATCCCAAGCGCGCCTATGACATGTATCCCTTTGAACTTTCGGGAGGATTGCGTCAACGCGCCATGATCGCGATGGCGCTTATCTGCCGGCCCGCCTTGTTGATCGCCGACGAGCCGACGACGGCGCTGGACGTCACCATCCAGGCGCAAATTCTGCAATTGCTGCGCGAGCTTCAGACCAAGCTGAACATGGCGATGCTACTGATCACGCACGACCTCGGCGTGGTCGCCAATGTCGCCGACGAGGTGGTGGTCATCTACCATGGCGAGATCATGGAAGCGGGACCTGTCGAGGCGATATTCCGCCGGCCAGGTCATCCTTACCTGAAGGGCCTGATGGCAGCCGTTCCGCATTTCGATCTGAAGCCTGGCGAAAGGCTAAAAGCGCTCCGCGAGGTGCCGGTGAATGTCGGGAACCTGCTCGGCAAGCAGACGGCGCCGGCGTCGAAGGGGCCGGACGACATCCTGCTGTCGGTCAGGGATCTGAAAAAGACCTTCACCACCCGCAAGTCCGGATGGTTCAGCGGGGCTCATCAGACCTCTGTTCGCGCCGTGGACAGCGTGAGCTTCGATATCAGGCGGGGTGAGTGCCTGGGTCTGGTCGGCGAAAGCGGTTCCGGTAAAACCACCGTCAGCAAGATCCTCATGCGGGCTGTCACCCCTAGCGGCGGCTCTGTGATTTTCAATGGCCGCGATGGACCGATCGACGTCTTGGAAGCTGAGAGAGACGCCCTGCGCATGCTGCGCGCGAAAATCCAGATGGTCTTCCAGGATCCGGTTTCGTCGCTTTCACCTCGCATGACGGTGGAGAACATCTTGAGCGAGCCGCTGGAAATCCATCAACGCGGCAATGTCGCGTCCCGACTCGCCACGGTCAAGAGCCTGATGCAGGCAATCGGGCTCGATCCGCGCTTCATCAAGCGTTATCCGCACAGTTTCTCCGGCGGGCAGCGTCAGCGTATCGGCATCGCGCGCGCGTTGGCGCTAGGGCCTGAACTCCTGATCTGCGACGAGCCGGTTTCGGCGCTCGATGTCTCTGTCCAGGCGCAGATCCTGAACCTTCTGAAGGACCTGCAGAAGGAACTGGGCCTGACCTACCTGTTCATATCCCACAACCTGGCGGTGGTGGATTACATGGCAGACCGCATCGCGGTGATGTGCGGCGGGCGTATCGTCGAGCTTGCGCCGCGCGAAATCCTGCTTAGGAAACCGGTCCACCCCTACACCCGCTCACTGGTTGCCGCTGTACCTTTCCCCGATCTCGACAGGCCGATGGATTTCAAGACGCTGCAACTCAGCGGTGCTTCCGACACCAGCGCATGGGGACCGCAATTCCGCGACGAGGGCGACGAGGATATGCTGTCGCCGCTCGATCTTGGCGGCGGCCATCTCGTGCTGGCCCGACGTTCGGCCGATGTCAGCGAGCTACGCCATTGATCGGCCGGCGCACCGTCCTTGGCCTGATGGCTTCGGTATTTCTGCCGGGCACGTTGCGCGCCGGCGATCTGGAGCCGGAATTTCTTCAGCCGCGGCTGAAGGCCAAGGCGCTGCCGGCACTCGCCGAACGCCTGCCCAAGAGCCCGCGCGTGTTGAACCTCGCCGCGATGGGGCGGCAGCCCGGCCAGTATGGCGGGACGCTGCGCACGATCATCGGCAGCCAGAAAGATATCCGGATGATGACGATCTACGGGTATGCTCGCCTGGTCGGCTATGACGAAAAGCTTAAGTTGCAACCCGACATTCTCGAAAGTTTCGACGTAGCGGATGATCGCGTCTTCACTTTCAAGATTCGGGAAGGGCATAAATGGTCTGACGGTAGCCTGCTGACGCCGGAGGATTTTCGCTATTGCTGGGAAGATGTCTGGCTGAACGATGAGCTTTCGCAAGGCGGGCTTGCCCCGGCCCTGCTGGCGGGCGGCAAGCCGCCACGCTTCGAGATCGTCGATCCGTGGACGGTCCGCTATAGTTGGGATGCGCCCAATCCCGACTTCCTGCCCAAGCTTGCTGCTGCCTCGCCGCTGCCGCTTGTTCTGCCGGCCGCCTATCTCAAGCAGTTCCACAAGAAATACCAGGATCCATTCCGGCTCGCCGGCCTAATGAAGGAGAACCGGGCCAAGAAATGGACGCTCCTGCACATCCGCATGTCGCGGCAGTATCGCCCGGAGAATCCGGAACTGCCGACGCTCGATCCCTGGCAGAACCGGACCAAGCCGCCGGCCGAGCAATTCGTCTTCGAGCGCAACCCGTTCTTTCATCGAATAGACGAGAATGGCCGGCAACTGCCCTATGTCGACCGGATCCTCCTGAATGTCAGCTCGTCGGCGATCATCTCCGCCAAGACCGGTGCGGGCGAGAGCGACCTGCAAAGCATGGGAATTGACTTCAGCGATTACGCCTTCCTGAAGGACGCGGAGAAGCGCTACCCGGTGAAGATGCATCTCTGGAAACGCACACAGGGCTCGCGGCTGGCGCTGCTGCCCAATCTGAATTGTGCCGACCAGACGTGGCGTGGCCTTTTGCGTGACGTGCGCGTGCGCCGCGCACTTTCGCTCGCTGTGGACAGGCGCGAGATCAATATGGCCGTGTTCTACGGATTGGCGCAGGAAAGTGCCGATACGGTCCTGCCGGAGAGCCCGCTATACCGGCCGGAATTCGCGAAAGCCTGGGTCGCCCATGATCCCGACCAGGCCAATGCCCTGCTCGACGAGGTCGGGCTTCAGACGCGTGACGATGACGGCCTGCGGATACTTCCCGATGGACGCCCGGCGAAGATCATAGTGGAAACGGCCGGCGAAAGCACGCTGGAAACCGACGCGCTCGAACTCATCACCGATCACTGGCGCAAGATCGGGATCGCCCTGTTCATCCGGACTTCGCAGCGCGATATCTTCCGCAGCCGCGCGCTTGGCGGCCAGATCATGATGTCGATGTGGTCGGGCATCGACAATGGCGTGCCGACCGCCGACATGAACCCATACCAGCTGGCCCCCACCGTCGACGACCAGCTGCAATGGCCGCTCTGGGGTGCTCACTACTTGTCCCATGGCAAGGTCGGTGAGGCGCCCGATCTTCCTGAAGTGGTCGAGCTGATGGCTTTGCTCAAGCGCTGGAGCGCATCGACCAAAGCCACGGAGCGCGCCGAAATCTGGAATTCGATGCTGTCGATCTACACCGATCAGGTGTTTTCGATCGGCACCGTGAACGGAACGCATCAGCCGGTCCTGGTGTCCTCGCGGCTGCGCAATCTGCCTGAAAAGGCGCTCTACGGCTACGACCCGACCGCCTATTTCGGTGTCTACATGCCGGATACATTCTGGCTTGGAGAGTCCTGAGCGTGCTTCGATATTTTGTCTGGCGCATCGCCGTGATGGTTCCAACGCTGCTGGTCATATCGGCACTGGTGTTCACGATCATCGAACTTCCACCAGGCGACTATTTCGACAGCCATGTTGCCGAGCTTCGGGCTCTGGGCGAAGCGGTGGATTCCGATCGCATCGAGATGATGCGCAAGGACTATGGTTTCGACCAGCCACCGGTCATTCGCTACTTCTACTGGGTCGGCGGGATGCTACAGGGCGACTTCGGCTACTCCTTCGAATATGAGATGCCGGTTCGCGATGTCGTCGGGGACCGAATGTGGCTGACCGTGCTGGTTTCCTTCGTCACGATCATCTTCACCTGGCTCATCGCCTTTCCGATCGGCATGTACTCCGCTACGCATCAATACAGCTGGGGCGACTACGGCCTGACTTTCTTCGGCCTTCTCGGCCTTGCCATTCCGAACTTCATGCTGGCGCTGATCCTGATGTATTTCGCCAACATCTGGTTCGGCACATCAATCGGCCATCTCATGGACCAGCAATATCTCGGCGAGCCGATGAGCTGGGCCAAGGCGAAGTCGATCCTCGCCCATCTCTGGATTCCGGTCTTGATCATCGGCACCGGGGGCACGGCAAGCATGATCCGGCGGCTGCGCGCCAATCTTCTCGATGAGCTACACAAGCAATATGTCGTGACCGCGCGCGCCAAAGGACTTCATCCGTTCAAGGCGCTGGTCAAATATCCGCTGCGAATGGCGCTCAATTTCTTCATTTCCGACATCGGCTCTATCCTGCCGGCCATCATCTCCGGCGCCGAAATCACGGCGATTGTGCTGTCTTTGGAAACGACCGGGCCGATGCTGATCAAGGCGCTGCAAAGCCAGGACATGTATCTGGCAGGGTCGTTCCTGATGTTCCTCGCCTTCCTGACGGTCATCGGTGTCTTGATTTCCGACCTGGCGCTGGCATTGCTTGATCCACGAATTCGTTTGCAGGGCGGCAGCACCAAATGAACACGCTTTCACCGCTGCCCGCTCCAGGTGCTCCACTGCAACACTACGTTTCCATCGCGCCCATTGACCTGCAGTCGGTCGAGGCGATGACGCCGGAGCAGTCGAAGGTCTTTCAGGCGTCGCAGTTGCGGCTGATGTGGTGGAAATTCCGAAAGCACCGGCTTGCCGTTGTATCCGGCATATTCCTGGCAGTGCTGTATTTCGGGATACTGGTCTGCGAGTTCCTGGCGCCCTACGATCTGCACACGCGCAACATGGACTACATCTATTCGCCGCCGCAGCGGGTGCACCTGTTCCACAACGGCCAGTTCGTCGGGCCGTTCGTCTATGGGCGCCAGATGACGCTGGATATGGACACGCTCAAGCGGAACTACATCGAGAAAAAGGATGATGTTCAGCGGATACGTTTCTTCTGCAAGGGCGACAGTTACCGGTTCTGGGGCCTGATCGAAGGTGACAGGCATTTTGTCTGCCCTGCCGAAAACGGCCAGCTCTTTTTGGCCGGCACCGACAGGCTGGGGCGCGATGTGCTCTCGCGCATCATCTATGGCGCACGCATTTCACTGACAATCGGCCTCGTCGGCATCAGTTTCAGCTTCCTGCTCGGCATCGTGATCGGCGGACTGGCCGGCTATCACGGCGGTATCTTCGACCTGATCGTTCAACGGGTAATCGAAGTTCTGCAATCGATCCCCAGCATTCCGCTATGGCTGGCTCTGGCGGCGATCATGCCGATAACCTGGAGTCCGATCCTGATCTATTTCGGCATCACCGTCATCCTCGGGCTGCTCGATTGGACCGGATTGGCGCGGGCCGTGCGTTCAAAGCTTCTAGCCTTGCGAGAGGAGGATTACGTTCTGGCCGCGCAATTGATGGGCGCCAGAAGCAGCCGCATCATCGGGCGGCATCTCATTCCCGGCTTCATGTCGCATCTGATCGCGACGGCGACGATCTCCATACCCGGCATGATCCTGGGCGAGACGGCGCTGAGCTTCCTGGGGCTCGGCCTGAGGGCGCCGATAACCAGCTGGGGCATCCTGCTCACCGAGGCGCGCAGCGTCAGCGTCATCGCGTTCTATCCATGGCTGCTTTTGCCGATGCTCCCCGTCATTCTCGTCATCTTGGCGTTCAACTTCCTTGGCGACGGCCTGCGGGACGCCGCAGACCCCTACAAGTGAGATCGCTATTTCGCCGCGCGGCCTGCCGACGACCCGTATGATGCTTGTCGGCGGCCGGTTGTGTTATTGCAAGGTTCGTCGTTCGCCTCTATATGCGGCAAGCCTCGATCGGGGCTGCTGGTTCAGGACATACAATCGCATATGAGTCGCCTCGATAATTTCATCAGCAGGATGACCGCACAGCGCGACATTCTCAATCAAATCTGCCCCGAGGTGGCGAAGATGGAGGGGCTTGTGCTCGAGCTCGGCCTCGGCAATGGCAGGACGTTCCACCATCTGCGCGAGCGCCTGCCCGGGCGCCGGATCGTGGTGTTCGACCGCGAAGTTGGCGCACACGCCAGCTCAATTCCCGACGCTGAAAACCTCGTGCTCGGCGAAATACGCGAGACGGCCCGCAAGTTCATTGGCATCGACGCGGCTCTTGTTCATGCCGACATCGGCACCGGCTATGACGATCGCGATGCAGTGACGTCTACCTGGCTTCCCGATCTGATTGCGCGCCTGCTTCGCGTCGGCGGCTTCGCGGTCAGTGGCACGCCGCTCGATCACCCGCTGCTGCAACGCCTCCCGCCGCCGACTTCGGAGCCCGCCGATCGGTATTTCCTCTGCAGGCGCGTGTAAGGGCCGGAGACGGCCCAAATCTTGAGGGGCCTAAGCCTTCTCTTCGGGGCCGAGTCTTCAGGGGATCGTATAGACTGCTATCTCCCGCTCAATGCCGCGCAGCGAGACCTCGTGGGGCACGGGCGTCAGCGCGTTCCTGTGCAACAGATCGGCGGTGAGATTGTCGTCGACCACCGCACGAGTGGCGAAGATCGCCTGCGCGTTGGCAAGGTTCTGGACCCGCGAAGCAATGTTGACCGTCTGGCCGAAATAGTCCTGTCGCTCGTTCATAGACACGGCGATGCAGGGGCCGGCATGGATTCCGATCTTGAGCAGCAGATCCTCGCGCCCGCTCTTGTCGTTGAGCGCACGCATGGCATCGCGCATCCTGAGGGCCGCCGCAATCGCACGATCAGGCGTCGCGAAGGTCGCCATCACCGCATCACCGATCGTCTTCACCACCGCGCCTGCCTCCGCCGCGACGATCTCATGCAGAATCTGGAAATGCTCGCGCACGAGATCGAAGGCTGAAAGATCGCCCACCCGCTCGTAAAGCTCGGTCGATCCGCGCAGATCGGTGAACAGGAAGGTCAGGCTGGTGATCTTCAGGCGCTGGTTGATGTCGAGTGTATCCGTGCGATAGAGATCGCGGAACGTCTGGTTGGTGAGCAGGCGCTTGGCGGTCAGGAAGGGCCGGCGTTTGCCCAGGAAATCATGCAATAGCTGGCCGGCGATGAAGACCGTCGGCAGCACGCGGGTGTCGGTCCTGTTCTCCAGCGAAATGCGCAACGGGCCGGGTTGCATCTCCAGCGTCTGGTTCTGGACATGGTCGCGGTCGAAGACCAAAGAGAGGCTTCGGCGGTCTTTTGTTGGTTCGCCCTTCCCGTCGATGAACTGCACTGAATGGGTGACCGGCTCGAAGACGATGATGAATTCAGACGGAATCTGTATGGGCAGAACCGCCTTTTCACCGGGGGCAAGCTCGATATCCTCCAGCGAGAACGCTTCTATCTTTTTTGCGAAATCCTCTTCCGGCAGATCGACGCCGGACCCCCAGTAGATCTGGCGGAAGTATTCCATCAACGGCAGTTCGTGAGGATTGTGGGCGGCAATCCTGCGCACGCGGGGACTGACGGTGAATGTCACCTCGACCATCTCGTCGAGGGTCGGCGAATAGCCCTCGGAGCACAGCGCGCAGGTGTATTCGTCCTTCTGCAGGGTTTTCAGCGTGGCGTTGGTGTCGAGCACGCCGCCACAGCCGGGGCACAGAACATTCCAGGAAATGTCGAAGATGCCCACCCGCGCCGCATGGAGAAAGGCGCTTATGGCGCGTTCCTCGTCGAGGCCATGCTTGCCGGCGAAGGCTGGCGCATTGATGCGGCAAAGATCGCGGTCCTTGCCCTCAGCGATGGTTCGCTGGATCGCGTCGATTGCCTGCGGATCGAGATCGGTCGATTGCCGCAGAAGCGAGAACAGATCCTGAGCTTCGTTCATCGTGCAGGCTCCGGAAAATGCGCCCCCGAGGCGTGTTGGCCGGACCGGTCTTTGGTCCGAGTGCTCCATCTTACTTCGAAACGGACCGTACGGCCATTCGAATGGATAAGCCTGATGACAGGTCAATTTCCATTCGGCGGATTTTCACCGGCCGCAAGCGGCACTATGATGGTCCATGGGGCATTCATCTTTGGGCACCATGCCGGCTTCCAACAACGCGCCATTTCCCGCGGCCCTGCGCCTTTTCTCTGTGGTGGGTCATCATCGTCCCGATCGTAAGCGCCGGCCGGTGCGGGCGGTATATATCTCGTCCGGAGAAGCACGCCGCGCGAGGAACTTCTGGTGCTCGGCTTGGCGCAGTTTCTGATTGGCCTGCTTGCCATCCTTGGCGTCGTCATCACCGACGCTGCGGTGCACCGGATCGACTGGACGGCAACCGGGAGATTGTGTTGGCTCGACCTTTTCGGCTGGATCGGCATCAGCGGCGTCTTCAAACTCTACGCCGCCTCCCGGTATTTTAGCTCGCAATCGGCGTCATAGGTTGCAGAGACGACTGGATTTTGAGGTGACGTCCGGTGCATCGTGCCGATTGCCTTCGCCGGGAACGCCATGACCAGCACGACCTCGCCATCCCGAGAGAAAATCCAGCCGCAGCTCCGGTCCGTCCGGCTGAGCGATGCGGAGGCGCTTTGCGCTATCTTCAACATGCCGGGCTTCCGCTGGGGCACGCTGAGGATGCCCTTCGAGATGGTGGAGCAGGTGGAGCGGCGCATCGCCAAGTCCGGCCAGGAAACCACCTGGATCGTTGCCGAGTTGGACGGCAAGGTCGTCGGCCATGGCAGCCTGGTCGTGCAGGGTTCGCCACGCCGTTCGCATATCGGCGAGATCAATATCGGCCTTGACGATGCCTTTGTCGGCAAGGGTATCGGCTCTGCCATACTCGGCGCGCTGCTTGACGTGGCCGACAACTGGCGCGCCCTGAAGCGGGTCGAATTGACCGTCTATGCCGACAACGAACCGGCCGTCCGTCTCTACACAAGCCACGGCTTCGAGGTCGAAGGCCGGCATGTGAAGGCCGGTTTTACCGACGGGCAGTACCACGACCTCCTGAGCATGGCCCGGCTGCGATTCTGAGATCCGCTGTTTGGCCTCAACTGTTTAGCCAATCTAACAATGCCGAGTCGGCGAACAGGCGATTGCTCATGGAGAACTGGCCTCCCTTGGCGTTTGCACCGCAAGCGGCTAGACGGGACCGATGACCGCCGTCTTTGACCCAACCCCTACGCCTCCGGCGGAAATTCTGGCTGTGCTGTCGCTGCTCTGCCCGGAAGTCGTGCGTGACATCGAGCAGAACTGGAATGCACCGGTTTCCGATTACGCCCGCCATCTGTGGCGGCCGGTGGCAAGGCCTGCATCGGGCCCGGCGATCGCTGCCCGCTCGATCCTGCGCGAAGTCCTGCATCAGCGCCTTGGTGTGATCATGCAGCCTGAAGAGATCGGCAAGGCCCTCGAAGAGTTCGAGCACAGACCGGTGATTCAGTCCGGCCTGCATTGCCTGCTTCTGATGGACCGGATCACCTTCGATGCCCTTCTGCTTGCCTGGCTCGGCGCGGTCGAAAACGGGCTGTCGGCCTTCTTCGGCTTCATGGGAGCGACGATGACCATGGAGACGATTGGCCGGGAGGGGCCGGGATGGCTCGATGTCGGCGACGACAAGGTGAACCTGTTTGGCCTGGGGCGCCACAAACTGTGCCGCAAAAGCGCCTGCGCGGCCGGTCCCGTCACCCTCAACAAGCGCGCGCTCGAAGCGGTGGGTGACGAAACGGATGCCAGCCGCTGGCTGGGCACACTTCTTGCCAGCCAGGACAAGGTGTTTGGAACCGCCGCCGATGCGCTGACAGCCCTCAACGAGGATCTGGTCGCCGATTGGGATCGTTCCGGCATGGCCCTGCCGGTTTTCATCGATGATCGGCTCGCCGCTTCTGCCATGGCGCGGCATCTAGAATATGACGGCAGCCTTCTTTCCAGGCTGCTCATTGAGCCCGCAAGGCGCCAGCGTCTCGAACGCGCCTTGCAAGAGGCCGCATCGAGCCCGTTTGGCAGATTCCTGCCCAATGCCACGGCCTATTTCTGGGGCATCCGCGAGGAGCGCGTGCGCAAGCTCGTCCTCGAGAACGGGCACCTGATCGAGTCAGACAGGCCGCATGGTCTTTCCATCCCGTTTGAGCGGCCGCATCTCAGGCAGGCGCTGCTGGACGGCGTGCTGCTGCCGAACTTGTTCCTGATGTTCCTCGTCCTTGCCATATTGCCGCGCGTGCGGGTTGTGGGCGGCCTGAGACAGATTGGTTATGTAGCGCTTTTCCACTCGATCCTGCTGGCTGTGCTAGATGAAAACGCGCCGGAAGAGCGCGATCTGGCTGCGGAGCTGCAGGTTCGGGAAAATGCCTGGGGCATGCGGGTCATCGATGAAAAGATCTCGGTCCGCGAGCAGCTTGCCGGCCTGCCGGAAGGGGCGCTCTTCCCGGACCTGCTCCGGCAATACCGTTTGCGGACATTTGCCGAGACGACCGACGATCTGAAACTGGTTCGCAAAAACGCCCGATGGCGCAAGATCGGCCAGGCAGGGATCAAGGCGAGCTGAGCCTTACTTCAGGTTGACTTTCTGGTGCGCAACCGCAAGCGACGGCGATCTATCGGTGAGCCTCTGGCGTCTTATCCGGCCGCTTCCTTGACGCTGATGCCTTTCAGGATTTCGACGACGGCTTCCGCCCGAATCGGCATTTGCCACCGGACCCACACGGATCGCTCGATGCCCATTTGCGCTGCCGCTTGCCGGTCGATGGCTATCGGTGCATCCTTGTGAATAGCCTGGCCGTGAAGTGCGTGGCGAGAATCACGGCCTCTAGTGAGGTCTTGTTCGATGGACTGCTCGGGCTGCGGTTTCGAGGTTGAGGGCGGTTACGCCTTCTGTCCGAGGTGTGGCAGGCGCCAGCCCGTGCCATGCGCCAGTTGCGGCTACCCCTGCGCACCTGATTTCGAGTTCTGTCCGAAATGTGGGGCAAGCCTCGGTGCGCACGCAAAAGCCGTCGAACGGCCTTCTCAGACACCAAGCCGGACCGTTGTGCCGCCTTCTCGAACTCCGTCGCTGCTTCCGAACATCGAAAGCGAAGAAGGGCTGCATCCCGCTTCTGACGCCGATCGCCGGACGGTAACGGTCCTGTTCGCAGACCTTTGCGGCTTCACGACACTCAGCGAGCAGCTCGACCCCGAGGTCATGCAAGCGCTGCAGAACCAACTGTTCAAGGAATTGACGGCGGCCGTGCGAAACTTCGGTGGTTTCGTCGACAAATTCATCGGTGATGCACTGCTCGCTTTGTTCGGTGCGCCGGTCGCGCATGAGGACGATCCGGAACGTGCGCTTCGCGCCGCTCTCGACATGATCGCCCGGACGGCGCGGCTCGGCGAAAGCACCCCCCACTCCGGCTCGCCTCTGTTACTCCACATCGGCATAAACACTGGTCCGGTCGTTACTGGCGGATTGGGAATCGGCACCGCCAAATCCTATTCGGTGACCGGCGACACAGTGAATACAGCGCAACGCCTGCAATCGCTGGCCGCACCGGGTGAGGTGCTGGTAGGCGAGCTCACTTACCGGCTGACCCGGCATGCCTTCTCTTACGAGTCGCTGGGTGATGTCGTGTTTCGCGGCAAGGCTGGCAGTGTGCTCGTCCATCGACTGGATGCACCGCTTGCGGTGCCGCGTGCAGCGCGCGGGCTCGAGGCGCTCGGCCTCAGTGCGCCGATAATAGGTCGTGGTGCGGAGCTCAATAGAATGCTGGCGAGCCTTGACCAGGCGTGCGGCGGCTCGGCCCAACTTGTCCGCCTCGTCGGAGAAGCCGGTATCGGGAAATCGCGGCTGGTGAAGGAGTTCGTCGCCCGCGTCGGCGACGAGGATCGTTTTCGCAACGTCGCCGTGCGGCTGGCCACGTGCTCACCACTGGGTGAACAATCATTTGGCGCCTTGGGCGCAGTGATGCGCAGCGCTGCCGGGATGATGCGAAACGACAGCGGGGACGAAGTGCGGGGGAAGCTCGCAGGTTTGCTTACCGATCTCGGCCTGCAGGGCGAGGAGGCGAAGCGGCTGATGCCTTTGCTCTACCATGTGCTCGGCCTTGGCGACCCCGATGCCACCTTGCAGCATGTCGAGCCCGAGCAGCTGCGGCGGCAAATTCTCTACGCAGTCCGCACAATCATCGAACGGCGGCTTGCGTTGTCGCCGCTGTTGATTGTCGTCGAAGACCTGCACTGGGCCGACGCCGTGTCGCTCGAGGCACTACGTTTCGTGATGGACAGGCTGGAACGCACGCGGTTGATGTTGCTGGTCACGCATCGTCCGGCGCCGGACAACGGCCAGCTCGACTCAAGTCGGGTCAGTCACACAGCGCTCAGGCTTTCGCCGCTCAACAATGATGACGGACGCAGCCTGCTGGCGGCGCTTTTCGGCGAGAGCTGGGTAAACTCCGCAGGAGGGCTTCTCGACCAGATCCTTGAGCGCGCGGGCGGCAACCCCCTTTTTGTAGAGGAGATCGTCCGCGGCCTTATCGATAGCGGTGCACTGATGCGCGAGGGCCAGAGATGGCGGACTGTGGCAGGCGAAGTCGCAACCGGCATTCCCGCCACTATCCAGGCAATGTCGCTTGCTCGCGTCGACCGGCTGCCCCAAGAGGTGCGCCGGCTGGCCCAGGAAGCCGCGGTAATCGGCCCGCGCTTCGATGCCACACTTCTGAAAGCCGTGACAGCCGACCCCGGCCGGCTAGAAGCCGGCTGCGAACTGCTTTGCGATGCGGAAATCATCAAGGAAGTTGCCGGATTAGGCTCGGTCTCGTCGCAAAGCTACCGCTTTACGCAAACATTGCTGCAGGACGTGATCTACCAGAATATGCTCCTGCAACGCCGGACCGAGATCCACGGGCGGGTCGGTGCTGCCTTGGAGCAACTGTGCGGCGGCAAGCCGGAACGGCTCGAGGATTTGACCGTGCTCGGTCATCATTTCGCACTGAGCGCCGAGCGGGAGAGGGGCGCGCATTACCTGCAGGCGGCGGGCGATCGCGCTCGCATGATATACGCCAACGACGACGCCCTTCGTTTCTACGAGCGAGCACTGGCTGCGTTGGGCGCGATCGGGCACACACCGCTCAAACTGGCAATTGCAGAGCGCATTGCCGATTTGAGCGGCCCGGCAGGCCGCCGCGAGATCGCGCACCACCATTACCAGACGGTGTTGCAGGCATACCGCGAGTCAGCCAATCGTGTCGCGTCGGCGCGAGTTTTGCGTAAGATCGGTCGGCTGCTCTGGGACGTCGGCAAGCGGGACAAGGCCGAATCCCGCTATGCTGAAGCGACAGCGCTCCTCGATGGAGCGGATGCCCCGATCGAGCAGGCGCATCTCTGGCAAGAACGTGGCCGACAGGCGTTCCGTAGCGGAGATCACGCTCTCGCGGCAAAATGGGCAGACGCGGCGCTGGATTGCGTACGCTCTCTGACAACGGAGCATGACTCCGAGGTAGGGTGGGATGCCACTCTTGTGACCGCCGAGGCACTTAATACCAAGGCTGTTGCGTTGGCTCGCCTTGGGAGAAACCGTGAAGCCGTGCGCCAGGTTGAGCATAGCATTGAATTGGCCGAAGCCGCCGGTCTGCTGGGTGCGGCCTGCCGCGGCTACACCAATCTCGGCGTGCTTTACACGACCATCGATCCGGCACATGCGATGGAGGTCTGTCGGCGCGGTCTTGAAGTGGCGCGCCATATTGGTGACTTGGGTTTCCAGGCGCGCCTCCTCGCCAATCTGGCGGTCGCTTGTTGTACTTTCACGGATCGCTGTCCAACAGAGGGCGTGCCTGCTGCCGAGAAGGCCATCGAGATCGACCGGGCGCTCGACCAGCGCGAGCACCTGCCGGTGCCGTTGATCGTGCTTGCGCAGATCCACCAGTGCCACGGCCGTCCGGAACTGGCGATTGGCTTGTTCCACGAAGCACTGGACATAGCCCGCCAAACGGGCGAACCCCAACTGCTGTTTCCGTGCTATGATGGTCTCGCAACGCTCAATCTCGACCTGGACAATCTGGCCGAGGCCGAACGCTACTTTTCCCTGGCGCAGGGAATATGCGCCCAGCACGGGCTCGACCCGGAAGCGCTTGTGGTGCTGCCTTTTCTCGATTAGCCGGGTTGGAGGTTGGAAATGTCCGCGCGCAGTGACTTGGTACCGCTTCAACCGGGCGACCGTGCGCCGAACGTGGTACTCGACGCCATTACCCAGGAAGGCAAGATCGCGCTTGACGACTTTCGCGGACAAAAACCGGTGCTGGTCGGGCTGTTTCGAGGTCTGCATTGTGCGTTTTGCCGGCGCCATATCGCCGCCCAGGCGCGGCTTGATCCGGAACTGCGCGAAAAGGGCGTGGAGAGCCTGACGGTAGTCAACACGCCGATCGAACGGGCGCGTCTCTATTTCCGGTACCACCCGATGCCGAATCTGCTTGCGGCCTCCGACCCTGAACGCGCTTCACATCGTGCTTTTGGACTGCCCAATCTCGAATTCACCGAAAACGAGACGAACTGGCCGTACAAGGTCTCGATGGCAGCGGCAAAGGACATGCGGGTCGACATACCAGGCGAGTTGCCTGGTCCTATGGATCCTATTGCGGCCAGCGAAATTCTCAACAAGAAGGACAAGTACGAAGTGACCGATGCCGACGAGCAGATGATGGCAACGGGACACGGACAACTGGTCGGTCAATTCCTGCTGGACCGGCAGGGGATCGTCCGCTGGAGCTTCACGGAGTTTCCAGAGGGTGGGCGATACATGTTTGGGGCGCCAAACCCGCAGGAGCTGATGTCAGCGGTGTCCCAAGTCGCCCAATAAACTTGCGAACGAGGTAAACGGGCGGGACACTGACAAGTTCACCGCTCTTCGAGCACGGCCTCGACCTTGGCCACAAAGTCATCGAGCGAGCGATCCCCGCGAATCTCGATGCGCGGAAGGTCGATGGGATCGCAATCGAGGTCCGCCGGCCCGTGTCTGCCGCCGAAGCCGATTCGATAGCCGCACTCCTTGGCCAACCTGCCAAGCCGTCGGTCGGTGACAGAAAAGGGTGCCGCGAACGCCGTGGTTGGCCGACCGGTCCACCGTTCGATGAACATACGAGAGCGCAGCAGCTCGGCGGCCAAGTCAGAGCTCGACAGACCATCGATCGCGCGATGCGTCGCCAGATGGCTTCCGAAGAACGCACCTTCGGCGGCGAGGCGTCGCACCGTCCCGGCATCCATAAGCTGTGTCGGCGGACCGCTGTCGGCGTCCCACAGTGCACTTTCACCCACGAGGTCCGTCACCAGGAACACTTCCCCGGTCAGGTCGTTCGCGCGCAAGATCGGCCAGGCATGGTCGGCGAAGTTCTGGAAGCCGTCGTCGAAGGTGATGAGCACTGGGCGGCCAACGAAGGGCTGACGGTTGGCGATGGACTCTTCCAGCTGCTCGGACCTAATCGCGTGAAAGCCATTGGCGCGCAGCCATGCCATCTGACTGTGGAATGCGGCGGGCGTGAGCCGAAAACGGGCGAGCGCGGCCGGACCTTCATCGGAGACGCTGTGATACATGAGGACAGGGATACGCTGCCGCCGCTCGCTACGCGCAACGTCGCGGCGCAAGGCCCGCGCCCCGCCCCAGACGATATTTCGCGCGACCCCGATTTCGAGGGGCGCGCGGATTGGCACTTGATCAATCATCGGTTCCGTCGCCACGTCGTCAGGTGACAGGCGGCGAAAGCGGTCTATGCGATAGAGCTCGGTCTGGATCGATTGATCGAGGACGAGGCCTTCGGTCGCTGCCAGCGCCTCTGAGATCGCTTGTGCACCGAATGTGTTCCAGTCGAAGCCGGTCCTTTCAACATTGTCACGTAACACGAATGCGTGTGCGTTGATGAAACTACCGCCGGGCGCCAACGCCTCAACGATTTTTTTGGCGATGCGCCGCAACTCGGCGAGATCATCCAGATAGTAGAGCACTTCCGAACAGACGATCAGGTCCATTTCACCCGGCAGCGTGTCCGCGCAGAAATCCAGTACGCCGAACTCAACATTCGGCTGATCGCTGCATCGCGCGCGCGCTCGCCCGATGGCTACGGCGGAGATGTCGGTTGCGGTCAGATGGCCCACTCGCGGCGCCAGCTGCCGCGTGAAGTGCCCCTCCGCGCAGGCCAGCTCAAGCGCCCGTCCGATCGGGCCGGCAGGCAGAATTTCGAGCTGCCGCTCATATTTTTCCTGCTCATAGGACGAACCGTAGTTCCAGGGGTCCTCGGTCGCGAAATAGCCATTCCAGAACGACGTGCGATCCTTGTCGTGCCCGGGCCGTGCGCGGCGCGGCGCCGCAGGAGGCTCCGCAGGTTCGGCGCTCGACCGAACCAGCTCCCGCGCTTGCGCGGCCAATTGCGCGAGTTTGCCAAAGTGGCTGTCCGGATCAGACCGGCGTTCAAGCCGCTCAGCGGGCACGACATTCTGGATCAATTCAATCCAATGATCCCTTGTCACCGTCCCGAGTACGCCGAACTGCACGACAGCCTCGATTCGGCCATCGATCATCAGATAGGCATAGATTTGATCGGTTCCTTCCGGCAGTTCGGTCGAGGTCGGATTTCGGACGTCGACGCGAATTCCAAGTGTCCGCGCCAGCCTGCGCGGCGCGGCAAGATCGTCGACGTCGAGAAGCATTTGCTCAAGGTGATACTGGACGCGGCGACCCGCGACGGGATCGTCCCAGACCTTGCCGAGTTCGATGATCAACTCGGTGAGCGAGCCGCCGAACCTGTCCCACCTGGCAGCCAATTGCGCTGGCACCGATAGGCTTCCTACCGTAAGGCCATCGAAGGCCACCTTGGCGATCTCACACGCCCACTTACGTCCTGCCGGGAGCGCGCGCAGGGTCTGCGGGCTGATCGAGCGGCGGCCGCAGCCGCAATCCGACGCGGCGTTCCACAACGCGAACCACGCGAGTGCTTCGGAAGCTGTGCGGCCATTCGTTTCGATCGCACCATTAGCGTGAGCCGATGCTGGCTGTTTGACCCTGGGATCAGGAGAAAAGCCGCGGGCGATCACGATTTCCGCATCGGCCAGCATCTGTGTCGAATTGCGGGTGAGCGAGTTGGGGCTGGTCCGATAGAAAGCGAGCGTCTCGTCGACCATCACCCAACGTTTGCCTAGACGTGCGAGGCGCTGCCACAGATCCCAGTCCTCGCAGGTGCGAAGCGAAACATCGAAGCCGCCCAACTCGACAATTGTCTTCCGGTCGACGAGCAGCGCGTGAGTGCGAATGGCGCACCGGCGCGCGAATGTTTCGAAGGGCTGGATCGCAACCTCCGTTGGGATGCTCGACGGGGTGACTTCGCCATCGGGCATCACGCGCCGGGAACCGCAATAGGCGGCGACCGCATCGGGCGCGGCTTCAAGTGCGGCCAGCATTTTCGCAAGGAAGCTGGCGTCCACCCAATCGTCCGCATCCAGGAACATGAGCCAGCGGCCGCGCGCTGTCGAGATCCCGCTATTGCGCGCGCCGGCGGCGCTATACGCGCAAGAGCTCAACGTCCGAAACCGGGCATCGCGCTCTACATAACCGGCGACAATCGCGGCGGTGGCGTCCGTGGAGGCGTCGTCGACGACGATCGCCTCCCAGTCCATTATTTCCTGATCGAGAAGGCAATCGAGTGCGCGCGCCAGCGTTACCTCCGCGTCGTGCGCAGGAACCACGATTGAAACCAAGGGATTATGCGCCACGCCGTCTTACCTGCGCCTGGTTCGAAGGTAGAACAACAGTCCCGAAACATAGTCGGCGATTTCCTGCCAAAGGAAACGGTCCTCAGCGACGCTGCATCCAAACAGTCTCCTGCGAACTCTCCCGAGATACCGCGACGCCGCCATTTGGCTGCAGAGCGAGCTTGCTCCTGTCATGCTACCGATGCTTGAAGCTTGGCGCAGCATTCGCATCCGTGCCGCCGAGCTTGGTCGCCAGCTGTCGCAGATGCCCGTCAAAGCCAAGCATGCCGCATACTCGTGTCGATCCCCGGAGTCGGCGCCCTGACCACAAGCTGCGGTCCCCGGCCTCGTATGAGTGCAACAGCTACGGCAAACTGACGTCCTTTGCAATCGGGGGCGCAATAAATGCAAGCCCACTGAAGCTTTGGTGTGAATGACTGCAGTTATTGGGACTATTGCTCCCCTCCTATCGACCGAAACGCCTCGATTCCGAGGTGCAGTCTCGAACAGCCATTCTCCGTGCAAAAGTAGACATTCCCTCTGCCGCTGCGCCCGAATCGGAAGCTGATCGTCGCAGTATACAGCCGCGTGCGAGACAGTATGTGCACCGCCAGACCAGCTACTTTAGATATTTCTAATAAATCTGCGCTACTTAATTGCGCTTCAGTAGCTATAGCCTGACATTGTATTAATCATTTCGATAGTAGATTGCGTCCAATGGTCGATTAGATTAGGCGGCTATGGCTGCTATCACAAAGAGATGCGGGAGCGACCCCAATCGGAACTCGTGCTTTTGCAGCTAGTTCAAGAGATGTAAAAGGGGCGCTCGAATTGGCCTTAGTCAAGAAGATTCCGGCTTGCTAGCCGGGTATTTTGCTGACATGCTTGGGTGTTTTTGAGTTTTGCACTGTGGCAGGTGTTCAAATGAAGGGGCATAAGGATGGCTAAGGAATCTTCGAGTACCGCTTCTTCAGCAAATAAAGCGGACGAAAATCTGATAAGTAATGCAGACGGAAACGGGCTGGCCTTCATGGGAGTCCAGGCTCGCGAGGGCGGGGTCTCCGGCGACGCTGTAGGTGTCGACAAGATACGTGATCTGCTGTTCGGCAACCAGATGCAGGACTATGACCGCCGTTTTTCCAAGCTTGAAGAACGGTTCTTGCAGCGCTTCAAGGATGTCGAATCCGAGGCCAAGCGCAACCTTGAAATGTACGAGTCGAATGCAAAGAAGCAGGTTGAATCGCTCGCGGCGCAATTGCGGAACGAAAAGGATGCACGAGCCGAGGCCGACAAGGAGATCGACCGGAATCTTCGCGAGCAAAATCAGGCGCTTGAAAAGCAGGTGCGCGCGTTGTCGGATCAATTGAGCGAGCTTGAGCGCGAAGTTGCGGACCGGATAAATCGAAGCGATCAACTGCTGCGTGAGGAAATCAAGCAAAAGAATGAAAGCATGCAGATGCTGATGGAGAAAATGTTTTCCGATCTCAGCAACGTCAAGACCGACCGAAATCTTTTGGCTGGCCTGTTTGTCGAGGTTGCAAAATGTCTGAATCAGGATCCCGCCGGCAGCAAGAGCAACTCGGAGCGTAGTTGGAAAGTGAGTTGATCGGAACTTGACGTCCACCGTCGACCCAATCAGCCTTGCTCAAAAAGCAGCTTCGAACGATACAGAGATTGATCGCGAGGCTCTGGCTAGTCTTTTGGTCGAAATTGCCCGGAACGTTGATCCGGACTATCGTGCGCGTTTCGACGGAGTTCCAACCGCCGATCCTCGCATGGCAACGCTGCGCCAATTGCTGGTCGGCCGCGAAATTTCGGAGCTTTCACGAGTTACGCACCTGCTCGACGAACCTGAGCAGCTTGCGTCTGCAGTTGGGGGTGTTCTCCCCAGTGCAGCCGCACGTGCGCCTTATGCGCAACTCGGCGAAGCCCTTGCGCCAGCTGTCGAGAGGGCCGTGCAACGGTCCATCCAGAAGAGCCCGCGTACGCTTACGGATATATTATACCCGGTGTTTCTGCCGGCAATTCGCAAGTCGATCGGGGAAAAGATCGATCAGACCTTTCAGTCGCTGAATGAAACTTTAAGACATATATTTACCTGGCATGGGCTCAAGTGGAGATTTGAAGCCTGGAGAACGGGTGCTAGCTTCTCAGAAGTTGTTCTTAAACATTCTCTTGTCTATCGCGTAGAGCATGTCTTTCTTATTAACCGCAATTCCGGGCTTTTGATAGCGCATGTAACTGCCGATAATGCAACGAGCGAAGATCCTCAACTCATTTCTTCTATGCTTAGTGCAATTCAAGATTTTGTGAAAGACTCATTTAACGAGAAAGAACAGAGCGGCCTGGACACTATCCGTTTTGGGGAGCTTCGTCTCTGGTCGGAAGTTGGACCGTTTGCGACCTTGGTCGCGGTGATCCGGGGAAATCCGCCAGAAGAATTACATGAAATATTCCGCGATGTGTTGTTTCGGATCCATGATGAATACTCACAGGCTTTAGAGCAGTTTGACGGCGACAGTTCGCAGTTGGCCGGCATAGAGTCGCAGTTGCAGACCTGCGTTGAACTGAAGCAGGAGGACTCAAACCAGGGATTTCCGTGGTTGGTGGTGGCTGCAGTCCTGCTGGTTTTGATTCCGACAGGCGGTTGGTTCCTTCTTTCCTGGCAATCCGGGCAGCGCTGGCAGGCCTATGTGTCGCGGCTGAGTACCCAGCCGGGCATCATCGTTGCCGAACACAAGATGCGCGATGGCCAATTCTATATTGCCGGCCTGAGAGACCCGCTTGCCGCCGACCCGCAGTCGCTGTTGTCGGGAACGCAGGTCGATCCCGCCCGCGTTCATTCTCAGTGGCAATTCTATCAGAGCCTTGAGCCGGAGTTCGTGTTGAAGCGGCTAACGGCGTCGCTGGCTCCGCCGGATTCAGTACGGCTTTCGATCGTCGAGGATCGCATCGTCGCCGAGGGTGAGGCTCCCGACACCTGGATAGATCGGGCACGCGCAGCGGCCGGACAGCTTTCGGCAGGCGGACCGGTATTCGACGTCTCCAAGGTTCGTGATGTGAGCCCCGAAGCACGCGCGGCGGAGCACTGGCAGCACTATGTGTCGCGACTTGAGGCCCAACCGGGGATCATCGTAGCCCAACAAACGGCGAGGCGCGGACATTTCTACATTTCCGGCCTGAGAGACCCGCAGGCCGCCGACCCGCAGGCTCTGCTGTCCGGAACAGGGGTCGATCCTGCCCGCGTTCATTCACACTGGCAATTCTATCAGAGCCTTGAGCCGAAGTTCGTGCTGAAGCGGCTAACTGCGTCGCTGGCTCCGCCGGATTCGGTACGACTTTCGATCATCAATGATCGCATCGTTGCCGAGGGCGAGGCTCCCGACACCTGGATCAACCGGGCGCGGGCCGCCGCCCAACAACTTTCGGCAGGCGGACCGGTATTCGACATCTCCAAGGTTCGTGATGTGAGCCCCGAAGCACGCGGGGCGGAGCACTGGCAGACCTATGTGTCGCGACTGAGTACGCAGCCGGGCATCATCGTTGCCGAACAAAAGATGCGCGATGGCCAATTCTATATTGCCGGCCTGAGAGACCCGCTTGCCGCCGACCCGCAATCGCTGTTGTCCGGAACGCAGGTCGATCCCGCCCGCGTTCATTCGCAGTGGCAATTCTATCAGAGCCTTGATCCGGAGTTCGTGCTGAAGCGGCTAACCGCGTCACTGACCCCGCCGAAATCGGTTCGGCTTTCGATCGTCGAGGACCGCATCGTTGCCGAGGGTGAGGCTCCTGACACCTGGATAGATCGGGCACGCGCGGCGGCTCGACAGCTTTCGGCAGGCGGACCGGTATTCGACATCTCCAAGGTTCGTGATGTGAGCCCCGAAGCACGCGCGGCGGAGCACTGGCAGCACTATGTGTCGCGACTTGAGGCCCAACCGGGGATCATCGTAGCCCAACAAACGGCGAGGCGCGGACATTTCTACATTTCCGGCCTGAGAGACCCGCAGGCCGCCGACCCGCAGGCTCTGCTGTCCGGAACAGGGGTCGATCCTGCCCGCGTTCATTCACACTGGCAATTCTATCAGAGCCTTGATCCGAAGTTCGTGGTGAAGCGGCTGATGGCGTCGCTGACTCCGCCGGATTCAGTACGATTTTCGATCATCAAGGATCGCATCGTTGTCATGGGTGAGGCTCCTGCCGCCTGGATAGATCGGGCGCGGGTCGCCGCCCAACAGCTGGCCGCGGACGGACTCTCTCTAGAAATTTCCGAGCTGCGTGAGTTGACCCCTCAGAAACTCACGCATTTGAGGGAGGCTATTCAAGCGGTCGACATTTTCTTCGATTCCGGCAAGGCTGTACCGGGACCAGAGCAACTGCCGGTTCTCGACAAATTGGCGAATCAGTTGAAGGAATTGGCCAAGGACGCCCGCAAGGCAGGCGTGACAGCACAGTTCATGTTGACCGGCCATTCGGACGCGACTGGCCGTGAAACGGCCAACGTGTCGATCAGCGCCGCCCGCGCGGAGACAGTTCGTGCGCTTCTCAAGAAGCGCGGCGTCGATCCGGAATTGCTCTTGGTTCGCGGCGCGGGCACCTTTGAGCCAGCGGAGACTGAAACTAGCCGAACCGGGAGCTCCGCCAATCGCAGAGTTTCGGTTACGGTAAACTTCCACTAGGGCGGAGCCCAGGATATTGCAAAAGAAGATCTGCATGTTGGGCGGGTTCGCTGTCGGAAAGACGAGTCTGGTTCGCAGGTTTGTGCAAAGCATCTTTTCAGAAACCTACTTGACCACGGTGGGCGTGAAAATCGACAAGAAGAGTGTTGTACTGCCGGATATAACCGTGGATCTGATTTTGTGGGATTTGGCCGGCGAAGACGATATCGGCTCCTTTCGCGTAAGCTATGTGCGAGGAGCGAGCGGGCTCGTGCTTGTAGTCGATGGCACCCGCGCCGCTACTCTTGCCGTGGCGCTCACGCTGCGCGAGCGGGCCGAGGCCGAATTCGGCGCTATGCCGTTCGTGTTGCTGTTCAACAAATCCGATCTGGCCGATCGGTGGGCAATAGCGGATAGTGAGATTAACGAACTGAGGCAACTTGGATGGCAAATCTATCTAACAAGTGCGCTTTCAGGTGAACACGTTGATGATGCGTTTCGTCAGCTTGCTTCGATGGTTGCCAAATAAACCATGCATGGATTGCCAAGAGAAGTCAGAAGCTGGATTTACGATTTCTTCTACAACGAGCACTCTGTCGCATATCTGAAAATCGACGCCCAGCTTTGCATCGCTGCTAAGGGCGGTAGTGTTGAACATTACGGCCTATCATCGCTTTGCGTTGGCAAGCCCGTAGCCGAGCAGCTTGAATTCATGGAAGGCTTACTGCCTTGTCCGGAGCTTCCATATCATATGGCCATGGTCGAACTGCCCAGCGGGCGTGTCGCGGACCTTCATCTTTTTGCTGACAATGCCAGCGTGTGGCTGCTCTTTCTTGACGCCACTGCCGAACGCGACAATAGGCAGCGGCTTCAACAGAAGGCGTATGAAATGACACTCCTGCAAGAGAGGGAGCGTCAACTCAACGAAAAGTTACAATTGACAAATGAGGCGTTGAGGCAGAGCCAAGAGGGACTGTCGCGTGAATACCAGCGCGCCGAAAGCCTACTCCTCAACATTCTTCCAGCGTCGATCGCGGAGCGGTTAAAAGCGGACGAACAAATTGCAGACAGCCATGCTGACGTGAGTGTGCTTTTTGCCGACATCGTCGGCTTTACGGAAAGAGCGCGGAGCGTCGGAGCCGAGACAACGCTCGCTATTTTAAATTACTTCTTCAAGGCGGCGGATCTGCTCTCGGAACGATACGGCTGCGAAAAGATCAAGACAATCGGCGATTGTGTGATGGTGGTCGCTGGCCTGCCCGTCGCGCGACCCGATCATGCAGAAGCCCTTGCGCACTATGCACTTGAACTGCGGAAGGCAGTTAAGCGCGAACGCTTCGCAGGAGAACCGATAAGACTCAGAATTGGAATTCACTCAGGACCAATCGTCGCGGGCGTCATAGGCAAAAGGCGGTTTGCCTATGACCTGTGGGGCGAGACCGTTAATCTCGCCGCACGTATTCAAACGTCAGCGGAGCCCGATGAAATCCGTATTTCGGATGCAACTCGCAAACTGCTTGGACCAAACTTTGCTTGCGACCCACTCGCGGAAACGGAATTGCGTGGTACAGGTCGTGTGCGAATGTGGCGGCTCCCGGCCTGATTTGCCGCTTGGCAGTGCCGACCCTGGAGCGCATTGCATCTTAAGCTAGTCAAACATCATGGTTTCGAATGTCCGCAGAGGTGCAGTTGACCACCGAGCGACCGCCAAAGGTCTGTCCTGGGTCAAATTCGGCAGTAAAAGTGCCGCTGCGTGTCATCATCCGTTCGGGCAGTGTCGCCATCCGATTCGAGCCCCGACTATAACAGTCACTGTTACAACTGGGCCAAACTGGCGAATCAGAACCTGAATGACAGGTGCTTACAAGATGATGGTGCCCAGAAGAGGACTCGAACCTCCACTCCTTGCGGAACACGGACCTGAACCGTGCGCGTCTACCAATTCCGCCATCTGGGCTGGTGCGGGCTCTTTAGGCGGGCAAGGGGTGAGTGTCAACGCGCTTTTTTGCTCAATCAAGAAACACGCCCCGCTCGCCGGCTAGTGTCGTTTTGAATCTGCGCATGATCCTTTCCGAACCTGCGGTTCGGGGTCATGCGCCCTCCAGCACTTCCTTCGATGCCACCGTCGAATCGGCGTTGAGCTTGTAGATGACCGGCACGCCGGTGCCGAGCTCCAGTCTGACGATCTCCTCGCCCGACTTGCCGTCCAGCGCCATGATCAGCGCGCGCAGCGAATTGCCGTGCGCCGCCACCAGCACAGTGCCGCCGCGCAGCACATAGGGTTGCATGTCGTGCAGATAATAGGGCCAGACGCGCGCGCCGGTGTCCTTCAGGCTTTCGCCGCCGGGCGGCGGCACGTCGTAGGAGCGGCGCCAGACATGCACCTGTTCCTCGCCCCATTTCTTGCGCGCGTCGTCCTTGTTGAGGCCGGAGAGGTCGCCATAGTCGCGCTCGTTCAGCGCCTGGTCGCGGATGGTCTCAAGATCGCTCTGACCGACGGCGTCGAGAATGTGCTGGCAGGTCTTCTGCGCCCTGATCAGCGACGAGGTGAAGGCGATGTCGAACTTCATGCCGCGCGCCTTCAGCTTGGCGCCTGCCTCCTTGGCCTCGGCGTGGCCCAATTCGGTCAGGTCGACATCGCGCCATCCGGTGAAAAGGTTCTTCAGGTTCCATTCGCTCTGGCCGTGGCGCACGAGCACGAGAGTTCCCGACATTTTTGCTCCTTCAGTTTGTGGATCAGATCGTCTCAGGCGAGTCCGAGCACGTCGCGCATCGAATACAGTCCCGGCTTCCTGCCGCGCGCCCACAGTGCGGCCTTGACCGCGCCGCGGGCGAAGATCGCCCGGTCCTCGGCGTGATGGGCGAGCGTAATGCGCTCGCCGGTGCCGGCCAGCACCACGGAGTGGTCGCCGACCACCGAGCCGCCGCGCAGCGTGGCGAAGCCGATCGAGCCGGTCTTTCGCACGCCGGTGTGGCCGTCGCGCGACCGCACGCTGTTCCCGTCAAGATCGATGCCGCGCCCAGTGGCGGCGGCTTCACCGAGCAGCAGCGCCGTGCCCGAAGGTGCGTCGACCTTGTGCCGGTGATGCATTTCCAGGATTTCGATGTCGAAATCGTCGGCGTCGAGCGCGCGCGCCGCCTGCTCCACCAGCACCGCCAGCAGATTGACGCCGAGGCTCATATTGCCTGACTTGACGATCGTCGCATGGCGCGCCGCAGCAGCGATCCTGGCATTGTCGTCCGCCGAGCAGCCGGTGGTGCCGACGATATGGGCGATGCGCGCCTGCGCCGCATAGCCGGCGAATTCGACGGTCGTCGCAGGTGTCGTGAAATCGAGCACGCCGTCGGCCTTGGCGAAGGCAGGCAACGGATCGTCGCCGATCGCCACGTTGATCCTGCCGATGCCGGCCAGTTCGCCGGCATCCTTGCCGATATGCGGCGAGCCGGCCCGTGCGATCGCGCCGGCGACGCGGGCGCCCGGTATCGTGTGGATGGCGCGGATCAGCGCCTGGCCCATCCTTCCGGCCGCGCCGACCACCACCAGGCCCATTTCACCGACGGGGGGATCGTTTGTGGGTGTACCGCTCATAAAGTTCTCCCGATCGCCTTTTTCGCCCGTCGCACCGGAGTTTGGATTGGCTTGCCGTCGTCGACAAGCCCCAGCCCCTTGTTGCCCTGCACCCGGTGGAACCGGGCATAAACGCTGTGCGGGTCGGCCATCAGCGAGGCATGCGTGCCTTGCTCGACCAGCCGGCCCTGTTCCAGCACGATGATATGGTCGGCATTGACCACGGTCGACAGCCGGTGCGCGATGACGATGGTCGTGCGCCCTTTCATAACCTGGGTCAGCGCCTGCTGGACGCGCGCTTCGGCCTCGTTGTCGAGCGCCGAGGTCGCCTCGTCGAGCAGCAGGATCGGCGCCTGCCGCACGATGGCGCGGGCGATCGACAGGCGCTGGCGCTGGCCGCCCGACAGCGTTAGGCCGCCTTCGCCGACAGGGGTGTCATAGCCCTGCGGCTGCTGGCGGATGAAGCCATCGGCCTCGGCCTGTTGCGCGGCCAGCTCGATCTCGGCGTCGCTGGCGCTCAGCCGCCCGTAGCGGATGTTGTCGCGAATCGTGCCTTCGAACAGATAGGGCTGCTGCGAGACATAGGCGATGGAGCGGCGCAGCGACTGCTTGGTGACTTTCGAAATGTCCTGACCGTCGACCTCGATGCTGCCCGCCTCGATATCGTGGAAACGCTGCAGCAGCGCCACCAGCGTCGACTTGCCGGCGCCCGAGGCGCCGACGATGGCCGTCATCTTGCCGGCGGCGGCAACGAAGCTGAGATCCTGCAGCACCGGAGCGTCGGTGACATAGCCGAACGACACATTGTTAAAGCGCACCTCGCCGCGGATGATCTTCGCTTCGGCCGCTCCGGGCGCGTCGCCCTGCTGCGGCTCGAGGTCGAGCAGTTCGTAGATCATGCGCGCATTGACCAGCGCCCGTTCCATGCCGACCTGCATGCGCGCCAGCCGCCGGGCCGGGTCGTAGGCAAGCAGCAGTGCGGTGATGAAGGAAAAGACCGCACCGGGCGGCTGGCCGCCGACGGCTGCCCGGTAGCCGGAATAGGCGATCACGCCGGCAACGGCGAAGCCGGCCAGCATTTCGGAGATCGGCGTCAGCCGCTCCGACACGCGGGCGATGCGGTTTGCCCGCTGCTCGGCACCGTCGACAAGACTGCTGATGCGGCGCGACAGCTCGTCCTCCAGCGTAAAGGCCTTGACGATGGCGATGCCTTGCGTTGCTTCCTGCATGGCGCCGATCAGCCGCGAGTTGATCTGCACCGCTTCGCGCGTTGCGCGCCTTATTCTGCGGGTCAGGTAGATCACCGTGTAGATCAGCGGCGGCCCGATCAGCAGCGACATCAGGGACAGCATCGGATCCTGCCAGATCATGACGCCGATCAGCGCGATCAGCGATACGGCGTCGCGTGCCACGGAGGTCAGCGTCATCGAGAGCAGGTCGCGGATGCCGTTGACGTTCTCGTTGATCTGGGCGGCCAGCCGGCCCGAGCGCGTGTCGTTGAAGAAACCGATGCCGAGCTTCATCAGATGAGCGAAGATGCGGCGCTGGTAGCGGGCCACCAGATTGTTGCCGATCCTGGCCAGCGTTACCGCCTGGCCGTAGGTGGCCAGCCCGCGCAGCATGAAGGCGCTCAGGATCGATCCGCAGATCAGCGCGATGAGATCGCCGCGTTGCTCGTAGAAGATCTGGTCGACGACATCCTTCATGATCCAGGCGGTGAAGGCGGTCGTGGCCGCAACCGTCACCAGGCACAGAACGGCCAGAACATAATACCAGCGGTAGTCGTGGCTGTTCTCGGCGATGATGCGGCGGATCACCGCCACGATCTCGCCGGGCCGGGCTTTGGCTTGGTGGTTTGGCGACTGGTTCAAGTCGGGATCGTTCCAGTGATGTCGGTTCGGCTCCGCGGCCGGACCAATTCGGCAATCCTCTTAGCGCTCCGGTGGCGGCTTGCCTATGGCAGAGGCCGGCAAAATTTCATCGAGTGGAGTCCCCCCCAGACATTAGAGCGTCGGACGCTCAGGTTGAATCGAGAGGGGATTCCAGTGAGGCGACGTTCGTGATTCACTTCCTGTAGG